>JBBIOE010000010.1:0-64192 GCA_037443525.1 Archangiaceae bacterium
GGCTCGCCACCAGCGCCGAATCCACCGCTTCCGCCGCCGGCCGCCAGGGCGCCGCCGCTGCCGCCCGTCGAGCCGCCGACCGTGGCATCAGAAGGGCCGCTGCAGGTCGCGAGCGCCGCCAGCACCACCAGCAGCGCGCCGAAGCGCCCCCATCGAAGTCGTTGGAGCATGGCGCCCGACTCTGCCCGAAGTTCGCCGCCGAGGGGGCACAGCTCAGGTGCGGCGTCAGCCGGAAACGACCACGCCCGCCGCCGAGGATGCGAGATTCGTTCGGCCTCTCGTCACTCGAAGTGGCGATAGCCGCCCTTCCCCGCCCAGGGCCGGCCGTCGACCACGACCTTCGCGCCGCGGGTGACTTCGCCGATGGGCACCGCCACCAGGGCCTCCTTGGCCATGGCGCGCAGAAGCGACGTCACGCGCGGCTCGGGCACGGCGGCGACGAGCACGTAGTCCTCTCCGCCGGTGAGCATGGAGGCCGCGGCCTTGGCGCGGGAGCCGGCCCACGAGAGCAGCGCCTCGGACACGGGGAAGCGGCGGGTGTCGAGGGCGGCGCCCACCTTCGAGCGCTCGCACAGGTGCCCCACGTCCTGCACCAGGCCGTCGGAGACGTCGATGCACGCCGACGCGTATTCGCCGAGCACGAGGCCGGCGGCGAGGTGCGGCTCGGGGCGGCGCTGCGCCCGCGCCAGCTTCTTCTCGTTCGAGGAGCGGGGGCGGCCCCCGGTCGCCGCGAGCACGGCGAGGCCCGCGGCGGCTTCTCCGAGGCCGCCGGTGACGACGAGCACGTCGCCGGGCTTGGCGCCGCCCCGGCCCAGCGCGACGCGGTCTTCGGGCACGAGCCCGCCCACGCTCACCGTCACCGAGAGCACGTCGGCCCGGGAGACGTTGCCGCCGACCAGGTCCAGGCCGCAGGCGTTGGCGAGCGAGGCCATGCCGCGACCGATGGCGCGCACGTCCTTGGCCGTGGTGCCGGCGGGCAGCCCGAGCGCGCAGAGGGCCCAGCTCGGCTCGGCGCCGGCGGCGGCGAGGTCCGACAGGTTCACGGCCAGCGCCTTGTGCCCCACGTCCTCGAGCGAGAACGTCTTGCGGGTGAAGTGGACGCCCTCGATGACGGCGTCGGTCTTGAGGCACAGCGCGCGCTCGGTGGGCTCGAGCACCGCGCAGTCGTCTCCCGGCCCGCGCGGCGGCGGCACCTTCTTGAAGGGCTTCACGAACTCCGCGATGAGCCCGAACTCGTCGGTGCGTGGCATGGCGCTTGGGTTACTCCGCGTCTTTCTCGCCCAGGAAGTAATCGACCTGCGAGTCCTTCTTGAAGAGGAAGCGCTGGCCGCCGGGGGGCTTGCCGATGGCGACTGCGACCTTCCCGGAGTCGGGGTAGTCGACGACGTCGTGGCCGCGGCTCACCGAGAGGCCCAGGTAGGTGCAGGGCTCGGTGCCGTCGTTGACGAGCTGGTGCGCTTCGTCGCCCGGCGGGAAGGACACGAAGTCGCCGGGGCCGAGGGCGGTGAGGCCGTCGGGGGAGCGGACCTTCATGGTGCCGGAGACGACGAAGAGCGCCTCCTCGGTGACGTGGTGCATGTGGAAGGGGAACGACTTCTTGCCCGGAGGCAGCTCGAAGAGGCTGGCGCCGAGCGCGTCGCCGCCGAGCGGCTTCCTGCGCTGCTTGAAGTTACCCTTGGCGAGCGCGTCGGCCCAGGGCAGGTCGTTGGTGCGGAGGATCTTCACGTGGGACCTCGGCGAAGTGAAACGGCGGAGCCGACTGATAATCGAGTCGACCTTCGACCGCGCGTCCATTCTGCGCTGCCGGCGTTGCGGTCCCACCGAAACGAGTTCGGGGCCGGGAGGCGTGCGGTACAGTCCGCGTTTTCCCCGCCTGGAGGCTCCATGTCCCGTCGAGACGTCGCGGTCCGCGGTCGGTGGTTTGTCGGAGTGGTGGCGCTGCTGTGCGCTCAGGCCGCGTGGGCCCAGCCCGCGACGCCCTGCACCATCAACCCGACGTTCGGCGTCACCGTCGTCGACGGTGGCACGGCCCTGCCGGGCTTCATCTCCAACGGCTTCGACGCCTTCGAGTCGTGGACGGTGGGAGCCCAGCCCTCGCCGGGCGCGTCGTGCAGCAACATGACCCGGGGCTACAGCATCGCCTACGGGCCCTTCGGCGGGAGCCAAGGCGGCACCTTCCTCCCGAACATCGGCGGCAACGGCGACGTGGACTCGGCGACGGCGACGCTCTCCCACGTGCGCATGGGCAGCTACATGTTCAAGGGCACGTTCAGCTGTGTGTGCGGCACGCTCGGCGGACCGTCGCAGGACGTCACCGTGAGCCCGGTGCTCGTGCCGCCGGCGATCACGTCTCAGCCCACCGTCCTCGATACGAACGTGGTCACCGCGTACACGGGCGCGGACCCGCTGCCGGTGGGGCACCCGCTGCGCCTGTCGGTGGGCATCGACAGCGCGATGTGCGCGAACGAGCACGTGACCTACACGCTGTCCGGCGCGGGGGTGAGCAAGAGCGTCGACGTGGCGGGTACGGCCGACTGCTCGGACGCGAGCGCCGACGCGACCATCGACTTCACGCCGACGCAGACCGGCCAGCTCAAGCTGGTGGCGACCTTCTTCGGCGTCAGCTCGAACACGGTGACGTGGAGCGTGACCGATCAGGGCGGTGGCACTGGTGGCGGGAGCGGCTCCGGAGGTGGCAGTGGCGGTGGCGCCTCCGGCGGCGGCACGGGCGAAAGCGGGACCGGCGGTGACTCCGGCGGCACCAAGAAGGGCGGCTGCGCGAGCGCGCCGATCGATCCGCTGGTCGTCGCCGGCGCAGTGCTGGTGGCGTTCGCGGCCAGGCGCCGGCGCTGAAGTCCCCTCGCACTGAGCCACACCTCCGACGGCGCAGTGAGCCTGCT
This sequence comes from Archangiaceae bacterium, assembly GCA_037443525.1. GTDB lineage: Bacteria > Myxococcota > Myxococcia > Myxococcales > Myxococcaceae > JBBIOE01. The sequence goes on from JBBIOE010000010.1 coordinate 2,901, forward strand.
ACGCTCCGACTCTCACGAGGGGTGCGCGTGGCGATGCAAACGCGGGAAGCGGTCGAGCTGCTGTCGGATCGGGCGAGGAGCGTCGGCGCCAAGCTGAACGTCCTCGCGGGGCTCGCGGTGTTCGGGTCCTTCCTCGCCGTGTACTTCGGAGTCACGGCGGTCTGCCTTCGAAGCATGGGCGGAGCGTGGCCGTACGGCTCGGCGCTCGCCGGACTGGCGGTGGCGCTCGGGGTCGTCCGCCCCATCGCGCGTGCGCTGGTGAAGCGAGCGATCGGCCTGCGCCGCATGCGGTGGATCGAAGACCTCGCCGGCTCCGAGGGCATGAACGCCGAGGAGCTCGCGAAGTACTTCACGCTCGACTCCTGGTGAAGTGCCCGGGAGCGAGCGGGTGAGTGTGGGCCGGCGCGAAGGTCGGCACGCTCGACGAGCTCAGCGCTCAAGATTCGTCACATCCTCACCACGCCGTTCGTCCCGGGCGGAGTCGAGGGAGCCACCCGACAACCGTGGCTCCAGCGGGCCCTCGACGCAGCCTGTCCTGAGCGACGTCGAAGGGCTCGGGCTGAACGGTTGCGGGTCCTGCTGTGATGAATCTTCAGAGCTCAGCGCGAACGGGGGGCTTGCCGGTCGGAGAGGGACTCGCTGTCTCTCGGCTTCGCCGTGCCGAAGCTTCACGGGGAGCGCGCGGCCGCGAGCGAGTGCGGCGGCGAGCCCTCGGTCATCGAGAGCTGCCCCACCGCCGAGGCGGCGAAGAAGACCACCAGCGCCGCGGCGAGTGCGGCGAGCGGGCGCTCCCATCTCGCGCGGGCGCGGGTCACCGGCCCCTGCACCTCGGCGGCCACGGCGGCGCGGAGGCGGGCGAGCCCCAGCTCCGACGGCGCGGGGCCGGCCTCCGCCAGCTCGATGCTCCGCTTGAGCGCGACGTAGCGCTTCACGCAGTCGAGGCAGGTGACCAGGTGCTCCTCGATGGCGTCGCGCTCGGGGCCCTCCACCTCTCCGAAGTGGAAGCCGACGAGGTTCAGTTCGGTGCGTTCGCAGCTCATGACGTCATCTCCTGCTTCAGGCGGCTCACCAGCTCGTGGAGCCGCGACTTGATGGTGCCGAGCGGCACGTCGAGCACCTCGGCCAGCTCGGCGTACGACAGGCCGCGCGCGCGCAGGTGGTACAGCTCGGCGAGGTTCTGAGGCAGCCGCGTCACCGCGGCGGCGAGCGCGCGCGTCGCCTCGTGGGAGAGCAGCGCCACCTCCGGCGGCACCGGGGCCTCGCCCTCCGGCAGCCGCTCGAGCAAGGCGTCGGTGCGGCGGCGAGCGCGCAGGCGGTTGAGACACGCGTTGCGCGCGACCTGGAAGAGCCACCCGCGGAAGCTCTCGGTGCGCCGGCCCTTCTTGCTCTCGCGCAAGACCGCCAGGAAGGTCTCCTGCAACACCTCCTCGGCCTCGGCGCGGTTGCCCAGGTGCGAGAGGATGAAGCCGAACAGGTGCCGGCCGTGGCGGGCGTAGAGCGCGTCGAAGGCGCCGACGTCGCCGCGAAGCAGCTGCTCGAAGAGGGCCTCGTCGGTGGTCATCTAGGCCGCCGGCGCCCGCATCGACCGCCGCACCACGCCCACCGTCGTCAGCAGCGTCCCCTTCACCAGGATGATGAACGCCAGCACCATGTTGTTGAGCGACTCCGCGGTCCCCACGCCGAGGATGAGCACGCGGTCTTCGGTGGCGGGCGCCTTGGCGATGTAGTGGAGCGTGTTGATGAGGCCCATGGTGGTGCCGAGCACGCCAGAGCCGAGCACCAGCGCCGCGAAGCACAAGAGCACCCAGAGCACCGCGGTCCGTTCCGGGCGAATCAGGTACAAGACCGCCCCCGCCACCAAGAAGCCGCCGAAGATCATCGTGGGGAACATGCCAAAGCCACCTTCGATGATGAACGTCTTGAAGCCGTCGAGCATGGTGTGAGTCCTTTCGGCGAAGAGGAACCCGCTGCGGCGAAAAGGTTCGCAAGGCGCCGCAGGCCGCGCTGTTCTTGACGTTCATCAAGGGCGCGAGCGGCGGGAGCGAGGAGCGTCGGGGCTTCCCCTCACCCGGAGCCCCCGCATGTCGACCGAGCTTCTGACCGCAGGAAAGATCGCAGCCGCCCTGAAGGTCCCCCCCGCCGCGGTGAAGAAGGCCATCACCACGCTCAAGCTCGCGCCGACCTCGAAGAAGGGCGCGTGCTGCTACTACGACGCCGGCGCGGTCGCGAAGATCAAGAAGGCGGTGAAGAGCTGAAGTCGAGACCGTGGATCGTCAGTCCTCGAGCGTGGAGACGTCGCCCTCGGGCAGCCCCTGCGCCCGCGCCTTGAGCACCCGGCGCATGATCTTCCCCGAGCGGGTCTTGGGCAGCGCCTCGACGAAGGTGATCTTCTCGGGCTTCACGATGGGGCCCATCTTCTCCGACACGTGCGCCTTGAGCTCGTCGGCGAGCTGGTCGCTGCCTTTGAAGCCCGCGCGCAGCATGCAGTAGCAGTGAATGGCCTGGCCCTTCACCTCGTGGGGCAGGCCGATCACCGCCGCCTCGGCGACCGAGGGGTGCGAGACCAGCGCGCTCTCGATCTCCGCGGTGCCGAGCCGGTAGCCCGAGACCTTGATGACGTCGTCGACGCGGCCGATGACCCAGACGTAGCCGTCCTTGTCCTTCCGCGCCGAGTCGCCGGTCATGTACAGGCCGGGGTACTTGGTCCAGTACTGGTTGACGTAGCGCGCGTCGTCCTTGAAGACGGTGGTCATCATCGCGGGCCACGGCCTCTCGAGCACCAGGTAGCCCTCGTCGCCGTCGGCCACGGTCTTGCCCTGCTCGTCGACGATGCGCGCGCTCTGGCCGAAGAAGGGCCTGGTGCCCGAGCCGGGCTTGAGCGGCACGGAGGGCGTGGGCGCGATCATGAACATGCCGGTCTCGGTCTGCCACCAGGTGTCCATGATGGGGCAGCGGCCCTTGCCGATGACGCGGTGGTACCAGTGCCAGGCCTCGGGGTTGATGGGCTCGCCGACGCTGCCGAGCAGGCGCAGCGTGGAGAGATCGCGCCGCCCGGGCCACGACTCGCCGAAGCGCATCAGCCCGCGGATGGCGGTGGGCGCGGTGTAGAGAATGGTGATGCCGTACTTCTCCACCAGCTGCCACCAGCGGTCGGGGTACGGGAAGGTCGGCGCGCCCTCGTACATGAAGCAGGTCGCGCCGTTCAGGAGCGGGCCGTAGACGAGGTAGCTGTGGCCGGTGATCCACCCGGGATCGGCGGTGCACCAGAAGCGATCCTCGTCCTGCAGATCGAAGACGTACTTGAGCGTGGAGTAGGTGCCCACCATGTAGCCGGCGTGCGCGTGCTGGATGCCCTTCGGCTTCCCGGTGGTGCCCGAGGTGTAGAGGATGAAGAGCGGGTCGTCGGCGTCGAGCTCCTCGGTCTTGCACGCGCCGTTGGCGAGCGGGAGCTTGGTCATCTCGTGGTACCAGTAGTCGCGGCCCGGCTCCATGCGGACCTCGTTGTGGCAGTGCCGCACCACGATGACGGTCTCGACCGAGGGGCACTTCTTCACCGCCTCGTCGACGTTCTTCTTCAGCTCCACCACCTTCCCGTTCATGAACCCGCCGTCGGCGGTGATGACCACCCGGGACTGCGAGTCGTCGACCCGGCCCTGAATCGCGTCGACGCTGAAGCCGCCGTAGATGACGGAGTGGACGGCGCCGATCTTCGCGCAGGCCAGCATGGCGATCATGATCTCCGGCACGCGCGGCATGTAGATGGTGACGCGGTCGCCCTTCTTCACGCCCATCGCCTTGAGCACGTTGGCGAACTGGTTCACCTCGCGGTTGAGCGCGAAGTACGAGTAGGTGCGCACGTCGGCCTTCTCACCCACCCACACCAGGGCGAGCTTGTTCTTGCGCCAGGTCTTCTGGTGCACGTCGAGGCAGTTCTGCACGATGTTGCAGCGCGCGCCCTTGAACCACTTGAAGAAGGGTTTCTTCGAGTCGTCGAGCACCGTGTCCCACGGCTTCATCCACGCGAGCTCCTTGGCCTCGTCGCCCCAGAAGCCCAAGAGGTCCTTCTCGGCGCGCTGGGCGACGTGGCTCCAGTCCTTGATGCGCGCTTTCTCGACCACGTCCTTGGGCGGGTAGACGAAGTCGGGCTCCGACGGCGACGACGACGGCTGGCTCATGCGTGGCTCCTGAGATGGGTCCGCGAACCATATTCAAGCCACGGTGCGGCGACACCCCTTCGCGGCGAAATCGGTCGGGGCGCGTTCGCGCGGCGCGCGTGCTTCGGCTGGCGGCGGCAAGGAGCGCCCGTTAGGGCTCGCGCCCCATGTCCGTGCACGACTTCGACGTGAAGACCATCGACGGAAACGACGTCTCGCTCTCGACGTACAAGGGCAAGGCGCTGCTCATCGTCAACACCGCCTCGGAGTGCGGCTTCACGCCGCAGTACCAGGGCCTCCAGGCGCTCTATGAGAAGACCCGCGCCAAGGGCTTCGAGGTGCTGGCCTTCCCCTCCAACGACTTCGGTGGCCAGGAGCCGGGCACGGAGGCGGAGATCAAGTCGTTCTGCGAGCTCGAGTACAAGACGACGTTTCCGCTGTTCGCCAAGGTCGAGGTGAAGGGCAAGACGCCCCACCCGCTCTTCGCGTACCTGCAGAGCCAACCCAAGGGCGCGCCGGTGAAGTGGAACTTCGCCAAGTTCCTGGTGAGCCCCGACGGCAGGGTCGTGGGCGCGTTCGACTCGAAGGTGACTCCCGAATCGGCGGAGCTGGGCAAGGCCATCGCGGCGGTGCTGCCGAAGTAATGCGGTAGGCTCGCGCGTCGTGGCGCCCAAGCGACAGAAGAAGGCGACGGCGGCCCAGCGGGTGCGACACCTGCTGGCGCTCGACGCCGCCCGGGTGATGGCCCGCCTCGAGAAGCGGCAGGGTGAGGTGGTGACGCTGTTCTCGCGGCTGCGCGACCGGGAGCCGCTGCTCGCCATGGTGCACTCGTGGTTCGGCACCGCGACCTTCGCCGAGCTCGCCACCCTCGAGCCCTTCGAGCAGGCGGCGGCGCACGCCTTCCACGATCTCCTCGACGAGCTGCGCTGGTACCTCACCTACACCGAGGACATGCCGCTCACCGTGCAGTCGACGCTCGATCAGCTCGTCCGCCGGCTCGAGGAGGCGCACCGCGTGCTGGTGACGCACATCGGCCCGCCCAGCGGGAGAGGCGCTCCGGTGGTGGACGCGGAGGTGGTGGCGCGCGCGGTGAAGAGAGAGCCGGTGGGGGCGGATGCGCCGGGGCTCGCGCGGCGGCGGGAGAAGGCGCGCTGACGAGCCGGCAACGGCTGCGGCGTCGCGCCCGACCGCGCAGCTCGTTCGCCACGCCCCGCGCGGGTCGCCGCCCTGAGTGGCGTACGTGATGCACGCCTCACACGGCAGTGAGGTGTCTCATGCTCCGCGCCGCGCCGCACCGCCTGCTGCCCTTCGGCCTGCTCTTGGCCCTGTCCACCTGTTACGTCGAGTCGACCGCGTACACGGTGCGCACCAACACCCCGCCGGCCTACGCCGAGGTGGCGGGGGTGCGCATCTGGGCCCAGAGCGAGTGGTCGGGCTCGCCGCCACGCCTGTGGGACACGCTCTCTCCGGTGAAGGTCACCCTCGAGAACCACAGCGGCCGCCCGCTGCGCGTCGGCTACCGGGAGTTCTCGCTCGTCGGCGCCTCGGGCTTCCACTACTCCGCGCTGCCGCCCTTCCCGGTGCAGGCGCCGGTGAGTGACGTGGCGAGGCCCGAGGTGCGCTTCGCCGTCGCCTCCGGAGGTGAAGGGGCCACGCCCGAGGTGCTCCTCGTCGCCGAGCAGGTGCACGGCGCGCAGCCGGTGCAACCGGGGCCGGGCGCTGGAGCCGGTCACGCGGGGCCAGGTCCAGGTCATGCGGGGCCGCCGCCGGGCGCGGTGCACGGGGCCCGCCCGGTGAGCCCGGGGTACTCGGGGCACGTGGGGCGGCCGATGGGCCCAGTGCATCCGTACTACCACGGCAGTCACTTCGCGGTGGCGCCCTACTACGCCCCCTACTGGCCGCTCTTCTCGACGTGGCCGTACGCCTGGGCCGCGTCGGACCTCGCCTGGTACGACCGCACCTATCGCACCTGGCCCGAGCAGCTGCCCAGCGAGGACATGGTGAACCAGGCCCTGCCCGAGGGCGTGCTCGACGACGGCGGCACCATCGCCGGGCTCCTCTACTTCCAGTACGCCGGGCGCGAGAGCGCGACGCGGCTCGACCTCACGCTGGTCGACGCGTCGTCGCAGCAGGCCATCGGCACCGCGAGCCTTCCGGTGGCGCTGCTGCGGTGAGGTGGCTATCTGGGGCGCTTTCCTTGTCGAAAGGCCCCTGATGCGCGCGCTGGCACTGCTCCTGGTCCTCGCCGTCACCCCCGCCCTCGCCGCCGTCGTCGCGAGGCCCGTGGGCTGGGAGCTGGGCCCGACGAAGTACGAGGGCGTGCTGGTCTACGACGACGCGGTGAAGACGCCGCGCCCGGGCCTCCTGGCGGTGCCGAACTGGATGGGCGTGACGAGCGCGAACCTCGAGCAGGTCGAGGGGCTGGCCGGCGATCGCTACGTCATCCTGCTCGTGGACGTGTACGGGAAGGACGCCCGGCCGAAGAGCTCCGACGAGGCGGGGAAGCTCGCCGGCGCGCTGAAGGCCGATCGCAAGACGCTGCGCGAGCGGGTGAGCAAGGCGCTCGAGGTGCTGAAGGCCCAGGCGAAGACCGCGCCCGTGGACGTGACCAGGCTCGGCGCCTTCGGCTTCTGCTTCGGCGGCACCGCGGTGCTGGAGCTGGCCCGCGGCGGCGCCAAGGTGGCGGGCGTGGTCTCGGTGCACGGCGGCCTCGACTCCCCGACCCCGGCCGACGGGAAGAACATCAGCGCCAAGGTGCTCGCGCTGCACGGGGCCGACGATCCCTTCGTGCCGGCGAAGGACGTGGAGGCGTTCGAGGCGGAGCTGCGCGACGCGAAGGTCGACTGGCAGCTGGTGAAGTACGGCGGCGCGGTGCACGGCTTCACCGACCCTCGAGCGGCGATGCCTGGAAAATTGCAGTACGACGAGCGGGCGACGCGGCGCGCGTACCAGGCGCTGCACGCCTTCTTCGCCGAGGTCTTCCAGCGGTCGTGACGCGACTTGCCTCGAGCGCTCTTCTTGAGTCCCAGGCGAGTCAGGCCCACACTCCGTGGCCGATGACGGACCTGGTGCCGCCCAACTCGCTGCCGGACACCGTACTGGTGGTGGACGACGAGCCCGCCATCTTGAGGCTCCTCGAGCTCGCGCTGAAGCGGGTGGGCCTGCCGACCAAGCTGGTGGGTACGGCGGAGGAGGCCATCGAGCTGCTCGACCGCGAGCGCTTCGGCGCCGTGGTCACCGACAAGAACCTGCCGGGGAAGAGCGGCCTCGAGGTCATCAAGGAGACCAAGACCAAGCAGCCCTACTGCGCGGTCATCATGGTGACGGGCTACGTCTCCACCGACTCGGTGCTGGAGGCGATGCGGCTGGGCGCCAACGAGTACCTGGTGAAGCCCTTCACCGACCTGATGCTGGTGGCGCAGCGGGTGAAGAGCGCCATCGAGCACCAGCGCACCGACTTCGAGCGGGCCCTGCTCGCGGACACCCTGCGCTCGATGGAGAAGACGGTGCGGCGGCAGAAGGAGGAGGCCTTCCAGCGGAAGACCGAGCTCGACCTCTTCCAGAGCGTGCTGGAGGTGCGGGTGGAGGACGCGCTGGCGCCCTTGCGCGAGCAGGTGCAGGCGGCCGAGGCGCAGCTCGCCCGGGAGCGCGCGCGGCGGAAGAAGACGCGGGGGCTCTTGGTGGAGCTGGCGGGGACGCTCAGCGCCAAGGCGCCCGAGGCGGAGGAGTCGCAGGAGGTGCCGGAGCCCGGGTCGCCGCTGGAGGTCGCGGCGCGGCTGAGGGCCGAAGCGGAGATGCTGGGCGAGGAGTGAAGCGCGGGCGGTTCAGAACTCGCCGCTGAGCACCAGCGCGCCGCCGCCGGGCACGAGCAGGGCGCCCACCTTGGGCTTGGCGGGCGTCGCGGCCGGAGCCGGCGCGCCACCGGGTGGCGGCACCGCGGTGGTCTTGTACTGGCGGTACTTGCCCGGGTCGTCGCCGCCGACGAAGAAGGCCACCGAGGCGATGGCCGCGGCGAGGCCCACGCCGCCGGCGACGTAGGAGATGGTCTGCTTGGTCTCGATGTCCGTCTTGAGGTCGGTGGCGAGCTTGCGGTGGTTGATCTGCTGCGGCGTCCCCGCGTTCTCGATCTCATTGCCGAGATACAGCTGCTGCCTCTCGTACTGAAACGTCCCCGGGCTGTTGATGGAGCTGCCGTAGAGGCGGTTGGCGTCGTTCTGCAGGTACGCGAACAGCCCGACGCCGATCACCGCGGCGCCGGCGGAGAGCCAGGCGCCCAGGCGCAGGCGGCTCTCCTTCGCCTCGTAGGTCGCCGCGAAGTCCGGGCTCGGCACCATGCGCAGCGACTCCTCGGAGAGCTTGTCCGGCGCGACGCGCACCTCCTTCTGCAGGCTGACGAAGCCCTCCTTCTCGACGCGCAGGGCGTGCGGGCCGGCGGCGAGCGCCAGGCGGCCCTCGAGCGGCGTGGTGCCCACGATGGTGCCGTCGATCTTCACCACGGCGCCGGTCTCGTTGACGGTGACGACCAGGGCGCCCTGCTTGCCCTCCAGCACCTTGCCCACCAGGGTGAGCACGGCCTCGGGGATCTTCTCGATGAGCTCCGACTCGGAGTTGGCCCGCACCAGGGTCGAGCCCTTGCGCCCGCCGTCCTTGGCGTCGAGCAGGGTCATGTCGAGGGTGACGGGCTGGCCGTCGGCCTTCTTGCCGCCGAGCTTGGTGAGGCGGCCGGTGACGAGGAGATCGACGCCCAGGAGGCTCGCCGCGCTGGCCGCGCCGCTGCCGCAGGCCTCGTCGACGCAGCCGAGGAGCTGCTTCTGCCGCTCGTTGGACAGCACCACCCGCACCTGCTCGGCGGTGGTCACCTTGAACAGCTGCAGGCGCTCGAGCTCGTGGGCGACGACGCCGGAGAGCATGACGCCCAGGGCCTCCTGGCCAGCGGGCGCGGCGAAGTCGGGCACGGCGACCTTCTGCTGGGGCGCATCGCCCGACTGCGACACGACGAGGCCGGCGGCGAGGAGGGCGAGGTGGAGCATGGGGGCGAAGACACTAGCAAGACGGCGGGCGTCAGCGCACGCGTCCGCCGCCCGGCCGCCGCTCCTTCTTGTAGAGGCGCAGGCGCCACTCCATCGGCTCGGCGGCGCAGGTCGGCGAGAGCGGCGAGGCGAGGCAGGCGACGAGGCCCTTCACCGGCTCGGTGGCGCAGCCGATGGGGGAAGCGCCGGTCTTGGCGAGCTCCTGCTCGAGGGAGCGCACCGTCGACCTGGCCTGGTAGATGGCGTCCTGCGCCGAGGCGCTGCCGGGCGGCTCCACCGCGCCCGCGGGCCTGGGCGGCGCGCCGAGCGCCGGCCTCCCGGCCAAGACGCCCTGGGCGTCACAGAGGGCGGTGGAGAGCTGCACCCGCCGCTCCTTCGGGTCGGCGGCGGCCTGCGTCTCCCACGCGCTGGCGCAGCGCTCGCGGGCGGCCTCGGCCCGGCGCACCGCGGCCCAGGCCCACTGCGCGCGCTCGGCCTCCTGTGGGTCGACGGCGTCGACCTTGTGCGGCTCGGCCTTCCGGCGCCGCAGCGAAACCTCGTCCTTCGAGGGGCAGCGCCTGGAGAGGGAGTCCTCGTCGGCCTGCGCCTCGAGCTCGAAGCGCGAGCTGCCGAGGCCCTGGGCCGCGAGGCGGTCGCGCTCGGCGCGGGCCAGGCGCTCCTTCTCGTCGAGGCACCGCTTGCGCAGGGTGAGCAGCCGGGCCTGGGCCTCGCGCTCCAGGCGCAGGGACTCGAACTTGCGCTCGAGGATGAGCGAGCCCGGCACGGCGCCCGGGGCGTGGCGGGAGGACTCGTAGTCCTGCGAGGCGAATTCCACCCGGCGGGCCTGCTCGGCGACCTGCACCTCGGTGGGGCACTGGGCGATGACGAGCGTGGCGACGAGCGTGAGCATGGGGCCCTCGGGCGGGCTGCCTACACAAGCGGCTCCAGGGAAGCCAGGGGTCGACTACATTGCGCCCCTCATGACACGCGGCGCGGTCCTGCTGTGCAGTTTCATCGTCTTGGGGGCCACGTCCGGGTGCCGCGCCAGGAAGGCGGAGGCGGTCTGCCCTCCCCGAGCGGGGGGCGCGGTGGTGGTGGCGCTGTCGTCGATGCCCAACACCCTCGACTGGAGCCAGAGCCACGAGTCGAGCGCCCAGAACTACCCGGTGCTGTTGGCGATGATGCGAGGGCTGACCGATCTCGACGAGACGGGAGCGCCGGGCCCGGGGCTCGCGCGCTCGTGGGAGGTCGCGCTCTCGGAAGACTCGCCGCCGCGCCAGACCTGGACCTTCCACCTCGACCAGGACGTGGTGTGGAGCGACGGGAAGACGCCGCTGCTCGCCCAGGACTTCGTGTTCGCCTGGCGGCGTGGCGTGCAGGGCGCCGACTCGTCGGAGTTCTCGGACCTCTTGGGCGCGGCGGAGGTGCGAGCGGCCCTGGCCAGCCCGCCGGAAGGGCGGGCGGAGCGGGTGGCGCAGGCGGTGGAGGCGCTGGGGGTGGAGGCCGTCGACGCGCACACCTTCCGGGTGACGCTCACCTCGCCGCGCAGCTACTTCCTCTCGCGGCTGGCGGTGGTCTACCCCTTCTTCCCCGCGCCGAGCCGGGTGCTCGAGGGCCGCGCCGAGGCCGAGGTGCAGCGCTACTTCAACGAGCCAGAGGACGGCGCGCCGCTGGTCTTGGGCGCCTTCCAGGTGAAGCGGTGGGATCGCGTCGCCCAGCAGGTGGAGCTGGTGGCGAACCCCTTCGATCCGACGAGGCCGAAGACCGGCGGCGTCTCGCGGCTGGTGCTGGTGCAGGCCGAGCTGGCCGCGCTGATGTACGCGCAGTGCGGCGTCGACTTCCTGCTGATGGACGATCCCTCGGCGCTCTGGCACGCGCCCAAGGACCTGGTGGCCTCGCCGCTGTTGTCGACCTACTGGCTGGGCTTCAACACCACCGCGGTGCCGCTGCCGCTGCGGCGGGCGATCGCGCACGCCCTCGACAAGGAGGCGCTCTTCACCCCGCTGAAGGGCATGATCCCGGGCCTCCGGGTGGCCCACGCCTTCCTGCCGCCTTCGATGCCCTACGCCCTGCAGCCGGGCGATCCGCGGCTCTCGGAGCTGCCCTCGTTCGACCTCGCGCGGGCGAAGGAGGAGCTCGCCGAGGCGGGCGCCGAGGGGCGCGAGCTGACCTTGCTCGTGCGCTCCACCGGCACCTTCATGCCCGAGACGACCATCGCGGAGGGCCTGCGGCGCCAGCTCGGCGCGCTCGGAATCACGGTGCGCATCGTCACCACCTCGAACTTCTCCAACGACGTGAAGGACGCCGACGGCACCCTGCGGCACGACCTGTTCCTGAAGCGCACCGGCGCCGACTACGCGCACCCCCACACGCTGCTCACGCCCTTCCTGCGCGACGGGAACCACTACACCGACTGGCAGAAGCTGGAGGGCGGCGCCGTGGTGTCGCGCTTCGAGGCCCTGCTGGCGAAGGGCGCGGCCCAGCTCGATCCGGCCGAGCTCACCCAGACCTACGCCGAGGCCGAGGCGGTCTTGGAGCGCGACGCGGTGGCGGTGGTGCCGCTCTTCTACCCGAACCGCTTCTACCGCCGGCGCGAGTGGCTCCTCGGCCTCGGCGTCGACCCCTTCAACTTCCTCACCCTGCGCTCGATGCGGGTGGCGACCGGCGGCGGTGGGCGATGAGGCGGCTCTTCGTTCGCCTCGCGCGCGACCTGATGCTGGTGCCGCTCACCGCGGTGCTCGTGTACCTGCTGGTGATGCACCTGCCCTACCGCCAGGACTCGGATCGGAAGATCGCCTCCAGCGAGGCGGCGGGGCGCTCGAAGCTCGAGGCCACCCTGGGGCGCGGCGGGCCCCTCGACGCCTGGGTGCCCTGGCAGCGGCTCTTGTCCGGCGAGTCGCTGGCGGTGCGGGGCGAGCGCTTCACCGCCGAGGACTTCACCCGCGCGGTGGGGCAGAGCCTGAGCCTCGGCGCGGTGGCGCTCGGCCTGGCGCTTCTGTGGGCCTTCGCCTTCGCGCTCCTCCGGGTGGGCCTCGCGCGGCGGCGGGCGGGGCGCGTGCTGGAGGCGGTGCCCGGGCTCGTCTTCGGCACCCCGCTCTTCTTGTTGGCGGTGGTCGCGGCGCTCTTGGCCGTCGCGCTGGACGTGACCTTCGCCGGCTCGCGGGGCCTGGCGGCGGCGGTGATGGCGGTGGCGCCGGGCACCTTCATCGGCGTGGTGCTCTCCGACGCGCTCTTCGCGGAGCGCGCCCGCCCCTACTTCGTGACCGCCCTGGCCAAGGGGCTCACCCCGGGGCAGGCGGTGTGGCGACACGCGCTGCCCAACGCGGTGCCGGCGCTGCTCGACGCGGCGGGGCCGGTGGCGGCGTCGCTGCTGGCGGGCAGCTTCGTGGCGGAGAGCTTCTTCGGCATCAAGGGCTTCGGGCTCGTCTACCTGTCGGCGGCGCGCAACGTGGAGCCGGGGGTGGTGGTGGTGGCGACGACCGTCTTCGCCTCGCTGCTGATCGTGGTGTCGCTCTTCATCGAGCTGGCGCGGCTCTTCGTCGACCCCAGGGCGCGCTCGGCGGCGCTGGAGCCCGAGCGATGAACCTGCGCGCGAAGGTGGGCGGCGCGGTGCTGGTCGTCCTGCTGGTGGGGTCGGCGACCTCGGCGCTGTGGACGCGCGTGGGCGGCGTGCCCGACTGCGTCTTCGGGTTGGACCCGCTCTTCCCCTACGAGACGGTGTGCTCGCAGACCTTGGGGGGGCTGTGGCGCTCCCTGGCGCTGGGGCTCTTGGGCGGCGCGGGGGCCTGCGCCCTGGCGCTGGTGCTGGCGCTCGTCTCGCGCGCGGGCGGCGGCGTGGTGGACGCCTTCGTGGAGAAGGGGGCCGAGCTCTTCTTCTCCATCCCCGACGTGCTGGTGCTCATCAGCCTCGCCTTCGTGGCGCGGGCGGTTCAGGGCGGGGAGAGCGTGTCGTTGCCGTGGATGGCGGCGTCGCTGGTGGCCATCGGCTGGGCGGCGCCGACGCGCATGGTGCAGAACCGGCTGCGCTCGCTCGACCGCCTGGACTTCGTGACCGCCGCGCGCGCGCTGGGGGCGACGGAGTGGCGGGTGCTCACCCGGCACCTGTTGCCCTTCGCCTGGGACTACGTCTTCGCCATCTTCCTGTTGCGCGTGCCGGCCATCATCCTCACCGAGTCGACCATCAGCTACCTGGGCTTCGGCCTGCCGCTCTCGGAGCCCTCGCTGGGCAAGTACATCGGCGACCACTGGCGGCTGCTCACCGGCGAGGACTGGCTCGACGTGGCCCCCGCGTGGCTCTTGCTGGTACTGGTGGTGGTGTCGTTTCACTGGGTGGGCAATGGGCTCCTCGAGCGGGCGAAGAAGGTGAGCCCGTGAGCGCGGTCCTCTTGGTGGAGGACCTGAGCGTCTCGTTCGGCGGCGTGCGCGTGGTGGACGGCGTGTCGTTCCAGGTGCCGGTGGGCGGGACGGTGGGGGTGGTGGGCGAGAGCGGCAGCGGGAAGAGCGTCACCGCGCTGGCGATCTTGCGGCTCCTCTCGGGCGCCGAGGTGACGGGCCGCGCTTACTTCGAGGGCGCGGACCTCGCGCGGCTGCCGGAGGCGACGATGCGGGCCCTGCGGGGCGCGCGGCTGGCGATGGTGTTTCAAGATCCGATGACGTCGCTGAACCCGGGCCTGCGCATCGGCGAGCAGATCGGCGAGCCCTTGCGGGTGCACTCCGGGGCGACCAAGGCCCAGGCGCTGCGCGAGGCGGAGCGGCTCCTCGGCGAGGTCGGCGTGCCCGAGCCTTCCGAGCGCGTGCACGCGTATCCGCACGAGCTGTCCGGGGGCCTGCGGCAACGGGCGGTGATCGCGATGGCGCTGGCGTGCGGCCCGAACCTGCTGTTGGCCGACGAGCCCACCACCGCGCTCGACGTGACGGTGCAGGCGCAGGTGATGGAGGTGCTGGTGCGGCTCCAGCGCGAGCGGCAGATGGGCCTTTTGCTCATCTCGCACGATCTGGGGCTGGTGGCCGAGCGGTGCGAGACGGTGGTGGTGATGTACGCCGGGCAGGTGGTGGAGCAGGGCCGCGCCAGGGACGTGCTGCGCTCGCCCCGGCATCCGTACACCCGGGGGCTGTTGTCCAGCCTGCCGCCGCTGTCGGGCGCGCGGGCCCGGCTCACCGAGATTCCCGGCGTGGTACCTGATCCGCGAGAGCCCCTCGCCGGCTGCCGGTTCGCGGCGCGGTGCGCCCTGGCCCAGCCGAGGTGCCGCGCGGCGAAGGTGGAGTGGACCGGCACCGGCCCGGACTCCGGGGTGCGCTGCCACTTCCCGCTCGAGGGGGCGCGATGAGCGCGGCCTTCCGAGCGTCCCGAGCCGAGCCACTGGGTGCAACTCCCGTTCACCCTGCGAGGGTCGATCGAAATGGCGACTCCGTTCAGCCCGAGCGGAGTCGAGGGCCGGCGAGTCTCCGGAATCCGATCGGTTCAGCCGAGGTCCTCGACGTCGCTCGGACTGAACGGTGCCTGGTTCCGCATTTCGGTCGAGTCTGTGAGCTCGTCGAAGGGTGCCGAATTCCTCACGGCGAGGGAGCCCGATGAGCGCGCTGGTCGAGGCCGAGGGCCTGAGCGTCGGGTTCGGCACCCGCCGCGGGCTTTGGGGCCGGTCGAAGACGCTGTGGGCGGTTCGGAACGTCACCCTCCCCCTCGAGGAGGGGAAGACCGTGGGCATCGTCGGCGAGAGCGGCTGCGGCAAGTCGACGCTCGGCCGCGCGCTGCTGGGGCTGGTGAAGCCGAGCGCGGGCACGGTGCGCTTCGACGGTCGGGCGCTCGAGGCGCTCGCACCCGAGACGCTGCGGCGGCTGCGCCGGCAGATGCAGCTGGTGTTTCAAGATCCCTACGCCGCGCTCAACCCTCGGCTCACCATCGGAGAGGCGGTGCGCGAGCCGCTCGACATTCACCGCGCGGACCTGGGCCTCTCGGCGCGGGAGGAGCTGGTGAAGTCGCTGCTCGAGCGCGTGGGGCTCGGCGCTTCGCACGCGGCGCGGCTGCCCTCGGGGCTCTCCGGCGGGCAGCGCCAGCGCGTGGTCATCGCCCGGGCCCTGGCCACCGAGCCGCGCTTCATCGTCGCCGACGAGCCGGTCTCCGCGCTCGACGTGTCGATTCAGGCGCAGATCCTGAACCTCCTCGACGATCTGCGCCGCGAGCGGAAGCTCACCCTCGCCTTCATCAGCCACGACCTGCGCGTGGTGCGGCACGTCTCCGACGAGGTGGTGGTGATGTACCTCGGCCGAGTGGTCGAGCGGGCGGCGGTGGACGCCGTGTTCGCCGGGCCGGCGCACCCGTACACGCGGGCGCTGCGCTCGGCGGTGCCCGACGTGCGCGGCGGGACGACGGAGCGGGTGGTGCTCGAGGGCGAGCTGCCCTCCCCGCTCGCGCCGCCGAAGGGGTGCGCCTTCTTCGCCCGCTGCCCGCTGGCGAAGACGCTGTCCGCGGAGCAGCGCGGACGGTGCTCCGGCGAGGAGCCCGAGCTGCGAGAGGCCCCGCACGGCGGCGTGGTGGCCTGCCACTTCTCGAGCTGAGCGCGGCGCCACCTCGGCGCGGAATCGCTGGCGAGAGCCGGTGGCCCGCGCTACCTCACGCGCCACACCCGCATCCCCAAGAGACACCATGGCGACCATCACCTTGAAGGGAAACCCCATTCACACCTCGGGCACGCTGCCCGCCGTCGGCAGCCTCGCGCCCGACTTCACGCTCACCGCGAACGACCTGTCGGACAAGAAGCTCTCGTCGTTCGCGGGCAAGCGGGTGCTGAACGTCTTCCCGAGCGTCGACACCAACACCTGCGCGATGTCGGTGCGCGCCTTCAACAAGCGCGCGGCGGCGCTCGAGGGCGTGACGGTGCTGTGCATCTCGATGGACCTGCCCTTCGCCCAGAAGCGCTTCTGCGGCGCCGAGGGCCTCGATCGCGTCGTCACCCTCTCCGCGTTCCGCAGCGGCTTCGCCGAGCAGTACGGCCTGAAGATCGCCGGGGGCGGCATGGCCGGCCTGTGCTCGCGCGCGGTGGTGGTGCTCGATGAGCAGGGCAAGGTGCTCTACACGGAGCAGGTCGCGGAGATCGCTCACGAGCCCAACTACGACGCCGCGCTCGCCGCGCTGGCGAAGTGACGCCCGAGCCGGGCCGAGCACGCTCCCGCCGACTCGGCCCGGCGCTTCCTCGACGAGCGGCTCTGACGGCGGGGGCGACGCGAGGGCGAGCGGCGCGGCGACGCGTGGTCCGTTGCGACGTCTGGCGGCGGGCTGCGTCGTCGCGCGTCCCCTGATCACCGCCGTGAGGACTCTCGCGCGCGGCTCGCCGCGATCGCCACGGGCATCGGGAGCCTCCGTCGATCGCCGCCATGAAGCACGCGCGGCTCGGCGGGTGAGCGAAGCCGTCGAGCCCGAAGCGTCCGCCCTGCTCAGCGCGCGAGCCGCTTCCAGGCCGCGCCCAGCGCGCGGGCCGCCGCGTCGACCTGGGCTTGGGTGGTGCTCCGCCCCAGGGAGAGGCGCACCGTGCCGAGGGCCTCCTCGGGGCTGACCCCCATCGCCACCACGACCGCGGGGGCGGACTCCTTGCCGTCGTGACACGCCGAGCCCGTCGACGCGGCGATCGTCGGGGCCGCCGCGAGCAGGGCCGTGCCGCTCACCCGCGGGAAGCGCACGCTGAGCGTGTTGGGGAGCCGCTCGGTCTGGTGCCCGTTGAGGACGAGAGCGGGAATCTCGGCCGCGAGCCGAGCCCACAACCGCTCGCGCAGGCCGACGAGGCGCCGGGCGACCTTGGCGAGGTCCTTCCGCGCCACCTTGGCCGCGACCCCGAGGGCCACGATGGAGGCGACGTTCTCCGTTCCGGGACGCAGGCCCCGCTCGTGCCCCGCGCCGAGCAACAACGGCTCGAGCGCCACGCCCTTGCGCACGAAGAGCGCGCCCACGCCCTTCGGCGCGTAGAGCTTGTGCCCGGCGATGGAGAGCGCGTCGACGCCCAGCGCGTGTACGTCAACCGGCACCTTCCCCACCGACTGGGCCGCGTCGGTGTGCACCAGCGCGCCGGCCTTTCGGGCTCGCGCGGCGATCTCCGCGATGGGCTGCAGAACGCCCGTCTCGTTGTTGGAGTGCATCACCGTCACCAGCGACGTCTGGGGGCCGAGCTCCGCGGCGAGCGCCGGGACCGAGACCCGCCCCGAGCCGTCCACGCCCACGCGCGACACGTCGAACCCGTGCGCCGCGAGCCAGTCCAAAGGCCGCGCCGTCGCCGGGTGCTCGATGCTCGACGTCACCACGTGCCGTCGCGCGCGCGGCGAGGTCAGCCCACGAATGGCGAGGTTGTTCGCCTCGGTGCCGCCCGAGGTGAAGACGAGCTCACCCGCCTCGCAGCCGATGAGCGCGGCGACCTGCGCCCGCGCCTTCTCCACCGCGGCGTGCGCGCGCCGGCCGTAGACGTGCCCGCTCGAGGGGTTCCCGAAGTCGGTGCTCAGGTAGGGCAGCATGGCGTCCACCGCCTCCGGCAGCACCGGCGTGGTGGCGTTGAAGTCGAGCGGGATGGGAGCGCGGGGCGACGGCCGGCGGACGGGCATGGCCGGTCGTGTAGCGCGCCGCGGGCTCACTGGGGAATGGGCCGCGGCGGCTGCCCCTGGTTCTGGAGCACCCGCAGCTCCGACTCGGCGCGCCCGAGGGCGTCGAGGTAGGCGCCCTTCTTCTCGAGCCCCACGGCCGAGCGATAGGCCTCGGCGGCCCGGGTCCAGTCCCCCGCCAGCTCGGCGCACACGCCCAGGTCGTACCAGGCGCCGGCGTTGTTCGGCTCGGCCTGGAGGACGCCGCGGAAGACCTGCTCGGCGCCGCCGGGATCGTTCGCCAGGAGCCGCTTCACGCCCGGCCCGAGCGGGCCGCCGTCCTCCAATGGCAGCTCGATGGCGTAGTGGCGAGGCTGGAAGATGCGCGTCAGCTCCGTGGCGATGCCGTCGGCGGCCTGTGGCATCAGCCGCCCCGCCTCGAGGAGGTCCCCGCTCCGCCACGAGGAGAGCACCCGGGACACGGCGAGCGTCCCGTCGCGGCGCTGAAGCTCCACGCGCACCCGCAGGTCCGCCCGCGACCGCAGCTCCCCGTTCTTGCCGGCGTGCGGCGCCACGGTGGACTCGATCACGAAGGCGCGAAGGGTCGCGTCGGCGTCGGGGCACGGCGCCTGGGGGCACAGCGCGATGCCCACCTCGGGCAGGCGGCGCGCGAAGGCCTCCTCGAGGTTCCCCTTGGCGTCGAGCGGCACGCTCACCTGGCCCACGAAGACCGTGGCCAGCACCGAGGTCTGCGCCTGGCGCCCCAGGTCCATCTCCACCTCGAGGCCGAGGCGCCGGGTGGTGGCCGGGTCGACCAGGGGCGGCGCGCGGCGGTTGATGACCAGCGTCGGCGCGCACCCGACCGAGGCGACGGCGAGCGCGACGACGGCGGCGAGGCGCGTGGGCATGGCGCGAGTTGACCCGCCGGACCGGCGGGGTTCAAGCGCCGGCAGGGACACTGGACACGAGTAGCCGCGCTCATGAGCTCCACCCCATGAATCAGCCGGGTCCGCCCGCTCGTGGAACGCTTGAGCTAGGTCATCTCGCGTCGAACGCGTCGCGAGTAGCTCAGTCGCCCTCTCTGGGAGAACCGCATGCCCCGTCCCGTCATCGAGCCGTTCCGCATCAAGGTGGTCGAGCCCATTCGCATGACGACGGCGTCGGAGCGCGTGAAGCTGCTCAAGGCCGCCCGCTACAACCTCTTCGGCCTGCGCGCGGAGGACGTGATCATCGACCTGCTCACCGACTCCGGCACGGGCGCGATGAGCGCGGAGCAGTGGGCGGCGATGATGCGCGGCGACGAGTCGTACGCGGGGGCGAAGAGCTACTTCCGCCTGGAGGAGGTGACGCACGCCCTCACCGGCATGAAGTACGTCTTCCCGGCGCACCAGGGCCGCGCGGCGGAGCGCATCCTCACCTCGGTGGTGCCGCTGAAGGGGCAGGTGGTGCTGTCCAACGGGCTGTTCGACACCACGCGCGCGAACATCGAGGCGGCGGGGGCGACGGGCATCGACCTGCCCAACGAAGACGCGCTCACGGCGCACGCGAAGTTCGGCGGCAACATGGACCTCGCGGCGTTCGACAAGGCGCTCTCGAAGCACGCCGGGAAGATCGCCTTCGTGGTGATGACGGTGACCAACAACACCCTCGGCGGCCAGGCGGTCTCGATGAAGAACCTCGAGGCGGTGGCCGAGCGGTGCAAGGCGAAGAAGGTGACGCTGTGGCTCGACGCGTGCCGCTTCGCCGAGAACGCCTTCCGCATCTGGAAGGACGAGCCCGAGGGCCGGAAGGCGACGCTGGAGGCGACCGCCAAGGCGATGTTCGATCTCGCCGATCTGTTCACCATGAGCGCGAAGAAGGACGCCATCGTGAACATGGGCGGCCTGTTGGGCGTGCGAGACCCGGCGCTGGCCGAGCGCATTCGGGTGGAGCTGATTCGCACCGAGGGCTTCGTCACCTACGGCGGGCTGGCGGGGCGGGACCTGGAGGCGATGGCGCAGGGCCTGCGCGAGGTGCTCGACGAGCACTACCTGGAGTACCGCTTCGCGGCGTCGCGCTACCTCGCCCGCGAGCTCGAGGAGGACGGGCTCACCGTGGTGCAGCCGGCCGCGGCGCACGCGGTCTACATCGACGCCAGCGCGGCGCTGCCGCACCTCAAGCCCGACGACCTGCCGGGCCAGTCGCTCGCCTGCGCGCTCTACCTCGCGGGCGGCATTCGCTCGTGCGAGATCGGGAACCTGATGTTCGGCTCGGGCGGGACGCAGCGGCAGCTGGTGCGCCTGGCGATTCCCCGCCGCGTCTACACCCAGAGCCACGTGGACTACGTCGGCGCGGTGGCGAAGGACGTGGCCAAGGTGCGCTCCAAGCTGCCGGCGATGCGCGTGGTCGAGGAGCCGCCGAACCTGCGGCACTTCTCCGCGGCGATGGAGCCGGCGAGCCCCTTCCCCGAGTTCAGCGACTGAGGCGGCGGGGCGTGGTCCGAGGGCGATTCTTCAAGGTCACAATTCGTGATCCTAAAGAATGAGGGTCCTGGCCCGGCTCGGTGCTGAAGCCGATGGGCCGGCGCGGCTTCTCTGGCGGGTCGAGGAGCTGGTTGATGGCCTCGAAGACGATCTTGAAGTTCGAGTCGTAGCGCAGCTCGAGGGCGGCGACCTTTCGGGCGAGCTCGCTGCTGGCGCTGATGAGCTGACGGAGCCGGACGAAGGCGCGCATGACTTCGACGTTCACCTGAATCGCTCGAGGGCTGCGCAGCACGCTGGAGAGCATCGCCACGCCCTGCTCGGTGAAGGCGTAGGGCAGGTACTTGGCGTGCTGCCCACGGCCCTTCTCTAAGATCACAATTTGTGATCTTGAAGATGCCGCCTCGGCGGCGTTGAGCTGGAACATGAAGTCGGCCGGGAAGCGCGACCCGTTGCGTTTGACGGCCTGCTTCAACCAGTGCCTTCGACATCCCCGCCTCCCTGACCCGCCTCATGTGTGTCCCCCCGATGGTGTGCGACGATAGCGTCAACGGCTGACACGACTCCGCCCCGCACGACGCGACACCATGAAGATCCTCATCGGAGCCTTCGGAACCCACGGCGACGTGCAGCCCATGGCCGCGCTGGCGCAAGCGCTCGAGGCCAAGGGGCACGCGGTGCGCTTCGCGGTCTCCCCGAGCTCATTGGCCTTCGCGAAGGGCCTCGCGCTCGACGCGTTCCCCGTGGGGCTCGACTACGAGGAGGTCTCGCGCCGGACCGCCACCGGGAACCTCTTGCAGGTGCTCTCCACGGTGCCGCTGGTGCGCGACGAGGTGGGCGCCCAGCTCGCGGCGCTGCGCGGGCCCGCGGCGGAGGCCGACGTGCTCATCGGGGCATCCGTCTCCGCCACCGGCCAGATGCTCAGCGAGGCGCTGAGGAAGCCCTACGTCTTCTTCGGCCTGTGCCCGAACCTCCTCCCGTCGTCGCGGCACCCGATGCCGGGCGTCTCGAGGCTCGGGCTTCCCGGCTGGCTCAATCGCCTCTCGTGGCGGGTGAGCGACGCGATGTGGCGGATCGCGCTGCTCGACGCGACCAACGCCGCGCGCGCCGAGCTGGGGCTCGCGCCGGTGAAGGACGTGTGGAGCCAGCTCTTCGGGCAACACCCGGTGATCGCCACCGACCCGGCCCTGGCCGAGGTGCCGGACGACGCCAGGCCTTTGGCCGCTCAGCCGGGAGCGCTGTTCCTCACGGAGCGGCTGAAGCTGTCGCCCGCGGTCGAGGCGTTCCTCTCCAAGGGAGCGCCTCCGGTGTACCTGGGCTTCGGCAGCATGTCGGACCCGGACCCGAGGGAGACGACGGCGCGGCTGGTGGCGGCGGCGCGTCTCGCCGGGGCGCGGGCCTTGGTGTCGCGCGGCTGGGCGGGCCTCGCGGGCGACGCGGCGGAGGACGTGCTCGTCATCGGCCCGGAGCCGCACCAGCAGCTCTTCCCCCGGTGCGCGGCCGTCGTCCATCACGGCGGCGCCGGCACCACCCACGCCGCGGCGCGGGCGGGCGTTCCGCAGGTGCTGATGCCGCAGATCCTCGACCAGCACTACTGGGCGCACCACGTGACGAAGCGGGGCATCGGGTTCACGGCGCACCGGCACGCGCGCAGCCCGGGGCCGCTCGCGGAGGCGCTGAAGCGCTGCCTCACCGACGACGAGGTGCGCGCCGCCGCGAAGGCGCTGGGCGCGTCGATGCGCCCCGACGCCGCGGCGCGCGCGGTGGAGCTCATCGAGCAGGTCGCCGCGCAGTCGCGATCGAGCGGCCCATGAGACGCGTTCGCGCGCCACTCCGGGTCACGGCGCTGCAGCTTCCGGCGCGGTGGGGTGACGTCGACGGACAGCTCGCCCGCGTGGAGGAGCTCCTCGCGCGCGGGCCCGAGACCGACCTGGTGCTCCTGCCCGAGGCGTCGCTGGCCGGCTACGCCATCCCCGCGCGCGCTCTGTTGCCCTCCGAGGCTCGGGGAGCAGTGGAGGCGCCGGTCGCGCGCACCGTCTCGTTCCTCGCGCGGCACCCTGACCTCGAGGCGGGGTCTGGTCCCGAGGCGCTCTTGCCGGGCCCCTCAGGCCCCGCGGTCGCCGTGCCGCCCATCGAATTCGCGGAAGACCTCGACGGTCCCACCGCCCGTTCGCTCGCGGCCCTCGCCCGCCGCCACTGCGTGCACCTCGTCGGCCCGCTGGTGGAGCGCGACGGCCCGCGGCTCTTCAACGCGATGGCCGGCTTCACGCCTTCGGGCGAGCGCTTCCTCCATTATCGGAAGCGCCACCCCTGGTACCCGGAGACCTGGGCCACGCCGAGCGAGGCGCCGCTCCCCGTCGTCACCGTGGCCGGTCGCTCCGTCACGCTGGCCATCTGCTTCGACCTGCACTTCCTCGCTCAGGAGTCGCACCAAGAGCTCGGCGCCGCCGACCTGCTCCTCTTCCCCAGCGCCTGGGTCGACGACGCCGACACGCGGCCGGGCTTGCTCGAGGCGCTGGCGCGGAAGTTCCACGTGGCCGTGGTCAACGCCAACTGGGCCGCGGGCGAGGTGAGCGTCTTCGGCCAGGGCCACTCGCTGGTCCTCGGCAAGGGCGGCGAGGTGCTCGCTCGGGCAGGGTTGGGCCTGGAGCGCCTCGACGCCACGCTCCCGTGAAGATTGACGCGGGCGCGCGGCTGGGCGAAGGGCCTCGCATGCCCTCCGAACTGCACGCGCTGCTCGACGCGGCCCTCGACGCCCGCTCGGCCTTCCTCGACGAGGCGCACACCTCCGCGTTCCGGCTCTTCAACGGCTTCCTCGAGGGCCACCCGACCCTGGCGCTGGAGGTCTACGGGAAGACGCTGGTGCTCCACGACTACACCGACGCCGAGCGCGGCGACGAGGCGATGGCGAAGGACGCGCTCGCGCACGTGCGAGCGCGCCTGCCGTGGATCGACTGCGGCCTGTGGAAGCTCCGTCACGCCAAGGCGCCCGAGGCGCGCAACGGCACCGTCGTCTTCGGCGACGCGAAGAAGCTCGCCCGGCGCGTGGTGGAGGACGGCGTCACCTACGCCCTCGACCTGACGCTCAACCGCGACACCTCGCTCTACCTGGACACCCGCCCCCTGCGCGCCTGGGCCCGCCAGCACCTGGCCGGCAAGCGCGTGCTCAACGCCTTCGCCTACACGGGGAGCCTGGGCGTCGCGGCGCGCTCCGTCGGCGCGGAGGTGGTGCACACCGACCTGAACAACCGCTTCCTCACTGTGGCCAAGGACAGCTACTCGATGAACGGCTGGCCGATTCGAAAGGGCGACTTCAAGGCCGGCGACTTCTTCGACGTGATGGGGCAGCTCAAGCGCGACGGGCAGCTCTTCGACTGCGCCTTCGTCGACCCGCCGGTGCGCTCGGTGACGCCGAAGGGCAAGGTGGCGCTCGACGAAGACGTGGCCCGGGTGCTGAACAAGGTGCGGCCGCTCATCGCGCACGGTGGGTCGTTGGTGGCGGTGAACAACGCGCTCTTCGTCTCGGGGAAGGACTTCCACGCGGTGCTCGAGACGCTCTGCTCCGACGGGTACCTGCGCATCGAGAGCCTGGTCCCCGCGCCGCTCGACTTCGTGGGCACCGAGAAGACGCGGCACGGCACGCCACCGGTGGACCCTGCGCCCTTCAACCACCCGACGAAGATGGCGGTGCTCGCGGTGACGCGGAAGGACGAGGCCGGTGCCCGAGGCGCGCAGCCGCCGAAGCCGAAGAAGCCCAAGAAGGCGCCGGCGCCCAAGGCGGACGAGCCCGAGTACGAGCTTCCCGACGACGAGTAGCGTTTTTCCGCCGTGGACTGGGACTCACTTCCGATCATCCTCGAGCTCACCGAGCTTCGGCGCTCGGAGCACGAGCTCAGCGGGCTCTCGCAGGGCCACCGCGTGCGCCTTCGCCGCGACGGCAAGGCCCTCCGCGCCGAGGTGCACTTCTCTCGCGAGGCGCCTTTCGACGTGGTCGGCCGCGCGACGGGCGCGCCGGGCTGGCGCGACGTCGGCACGCCGGACGCGGAGTTCGACGCCTCGGTGCGAGTGAGCTGCGAGGACTGGAATCGTCCACCCACCTTGGAGCTCTTGGCGGACTCCTCCGCCCGCGCGGCGCTTCGAGCGCTGGTGGAAGGTGGTGGAGCGGCGACCTCGAGCGCGTGCGCGGTGACCATGCCCCGAGCCGACGAGCGCCTGGTGCGCACCGCGGTGAAGCTCGCCGTCGAGGCCGTCATGGCCTGCGAGCGCCGAGGTCTGGCGCGGCTTCCCGCGCCACCCGCACCGGCCCCCTCCGCGACGACTCGCGTGGAACGAGCCGCGGCGTCCCACCTGGAGGTGATTCACCACGACGGTGTGCACCGGGTGGAAGAGCTCGCGCCGGGGCGGTGGCGCTTCGTGAACACGGAGGGCCGTCGCGCTCAGCAGAGTGGGCTGACGGTCGAGCTCGACGCGGGCGCTGGCGAGCTTCGCACGCTCTACCAGACGATCCCGTTCGACCGGGTGGAGCGCCTGGTGGTCAACGGTCTGCAGCTCTTCTCCCCGTCGGAGCTCCGCGTGGCCGCGCACGGACGCTGGCTGCTCCTCACCCGCGGAGAGACCGAGGTGCTCGTCCGTTTGGCCGAGCGTCTGGAGGCGATGGGCCTGCCTCGGGCGCGGGTCGTCACCTGGTGGGGCATGCGCTGGCGAAAGACGAGTCCCGGGGACTCGGCGCGACCCCGGGCGGCGCCTCCCGCCCCGGTGCTGCACCGGTACGGCGTGCACGTCGTCGAGGAGCTCGCCCCCAGGCGTCTGAGCTTCGTGAACTCCACCGACGCGTTGAGCGGCTTCAACCTCGAGCTCGACGCCGAAGCGCGGTCGCTGCGGTCCACGGGGCTCGTGGTCCCCTTCTCCGACGTGCGGATTCTTCAGCTCCTCGACAACGGCGTGCTGGAACCGTCCGTCCTCTCGCTCGAGGCCAGCGGCCGCTGGTTCCACCTGACGCAGGGGCCGGTCGAGCCGCTGCTTCACCTGGCGGAGCGGCTGACCGCCCTCGGTCTCCCACCCGTGACGCGACAGAGCCGGTGAGCGCCTCGCCGCTCAGTCGTGGTGGTACCGCGCCTCGCCACCCGACACCGGCGCCCCCGGGCCCTCGACGGTCACCGTCTTCTTCCCGTCGTCCAGGCGCAGGCGGCAGACGCCGGCGGCGACCTCGGTGACGTCGAGCGGCAGCGCGCAGGCCAGCGCGGCCACCCGCTCCGGTGACAGCCCGCACGGCGGCAGCTCGGGGTCGCCGCCGTCGGGGTTCTCCTCCGGCGGCAGGCCGCGCACGCCGTACAGCCGCCGCGCGTTGCGCTGGAGGAAGGCCTTCGGCAAGGGGCCGTTGGCCGCCGCCGCCGCGAGGAGCAAGGGGCCCTGCTCCGGCGTCGATCCGACCTCTCCGAAGGAGGCCTCGGCCTGCCGCCGCCCGGTCGACTCGGGACACAGGCGCAGCGGGGCCGGCGGCGGGGGGCGCTCGTCTCCGAGGATGCTCCCCTCCATGAGCGCCTCGGCGTCGTCGAGCTCCGCTTGCGTCTTTCCGTCGTCGGTGCACCACAGCTCGCTCGAGCACACCAGGCGATCCAGCGCGACGGCGACCCACGGGCAGGGCGTCTTCTGCCTCACCACCGCGGCGAGCAGCGAGACGTCGAGGCTGGCGGATTCGGGGTAGCTCTCACCGCCCCCCTCGGCGAGCTGGCCCAGCCAGGTCGCCCCGAGGCTCTGGCAGGCGAGGACGCCGGCGCGCCGGTGCCCGAGCCGCGCGAGCTCGGAGATCTGCGTCGCCGCCACCACCTCGCCGTACATGGGCGCCGGGCTCTCGAGGAGCTGCCGCTCCACGTCGGCGATGAGCAGCTCGGCGAAGTCCTTCGGCTGCGCCTCGCGGTGCGCGATGAAGTAGTCGAACAGCCCCTCTTCCACGCCGCCGTCCGCGCGCAAGCGCTCCACCAGCCCCGCGTTCACCTTCGAGAGCCCCTCCTCGCTGAGCCTGACCACCAGAGAAATGAACGCCGGGGAGTTCGGATCGAGCTCCCGCGATACCTTCACCAGCCCTTCCTCACCCTGCCGCTTCTCGATGGCGGCGAGGATGACGCTCGCGCGATCCGCGTCCTTGGAGATGACGTTGGTCGCGTCCTCTTCGAAGGACGGCACCTTTGCCCAATCGGGCGGCGGGTCGGCGGTGGGAGGCGGCGGCGCGGGCGAGGCCGGCGCGCCCGCGGCCTCGCTCGGCTCGAAGACGTCGGCTTTCTGGTTGAGCGGAGCGTCGTGCTGCCGTGCCGGGCGCGACAGGCGGAACGTTTCGCTCGCCGCCGCGGAGATGGCGCTCCCCTCGAAGGCCTGGTCGTCGACGAGGTAGAAGATTCGCCACGGCGCGTACGGCTCCTCGCGGAACGCGAAGCGCGCCCCCGTCG
This sequence comes from Archangiaceae bacterium, assembly GCA_037443525.1. Classification (GTDB taxonomy): domain Bacteria; phylum Myxococcota; class Myxococcia; order Myxococcales; family Myxococcaceae; genus JBBIOE01. The sequence continues at coordinate 29,525 of JBBIOE010000010.1, forward strand.
GGTCGGCGACCAGCGAGGGGATCCAGGCGTCGACGGCGGCGGCGTCGTTGACCGTCCGCAGTATCAAGCGGTCGCGATCGTTCACCGGCACGTCGCAGCGATCGATCGGCGCGGCACCCGGCGCTGGCGCGGGGATCGGCGGCAGCGGATCGTCGATCTGCTTCCCGATCTCCAGGTAGAGGCACCCGCGCACCCGGGGCCTCGCCACCAGGCACAAGGGCGTGCGCCAGCCGGTCTCGCGGCAGGGCTCCCTCATCGTCGCGACGTGCTGGCGGACCGCGACGCGCAGGGGACCGGTGAGCTCCGCGCGCTTCCTCTCCTTGCGCTCGCCGCAGGCCGCCGCCGTCAGCACCAGCGACAGCAGCGCGACCCGCTTCACCACGATCCGCTCGCTCTGAGTCACGCAGGGCATCTTTTCGCGCCTCCCCTGCCCGGTCGAGCCTCACGCCATGAATGCGCGAGGCCGCTTCGGCTGCTAAGGGTCGCGCCCGTCCGGAGGTGTCATGTCTCGCCGTGTCCTCATCGCGTTTGCCGTATGCTTCGGCCTCCTGGTGCTCGCCACCTTCGGGCGCTCCTCGACGTTCACCGTGGAGAAGAAGCAGCTCGTGAAGGCCGCGCCCGAGCTGGTCTTCCCGCTGGTGAACGATCTGCACCGCTGGCCCGAGTGGTCGCCCTGGGAGAGCTACGACCCTCAGGTGAAGCACGCCTTCGGGGGCTCGGCCTTCGGCGTGGGCGCGACGCACACCTGGAGCGGCACCGACGCCATCGGCGAAGGCACCATGAGCATCACCGAGAGCACCCCGCCCTCGAAGGTCTCGCTCTCGGTCACCTTCGCGCGGCCCAAGAGCGAGCCGGCGGAGCTCTCCTTCACGCTCACCCCCGGGCCCTTCGGCACCGAGGTGGTGTGGAGGTACACCGGCCACCACACGCTCGGGGAGAAGATCGCCGCGCGGGTGGTGAGCCCCGAAGGCATCATGAGCCCGGCGCTCGAGCTCGGCCTCTCGAACCTGAAGCGCCTCGCCGAGCAGCAGGCCGCCGTGCCTCCGCCAGCGCCCGTGCCCGCCGAGCCTGACGCCGGCGCGCCCGCCGACACGAGCCCGGACGCCGGCCCCGCCGCGCCATGAGCCGCTCCGCGCGCAAGCGCCCGCGCGCCGCGAAGAGGCCCGAGCACCGCTTCGACGCCGCGTACTACCGCCGCTACTACCTCGACCCCGAGACGCAGGTGTACGACCAGGAGCGGCACACGCGCCTGGTCGCGGCGGTGGTGAACGCGGTGGAGTGGCTCAACGGGCCCATCCAGGGCGTGCTCGACGTCGGCGCCGGCGTGGGCTGGTGGGGCGATTGGCTGAAGGCGAACCGGCCGGGCGTGAACCTGGTCTCCACCGAGCTCGATCCCGAGGTGTGCGCGCGCTACGGCCACCTGCAGGCCGATCTCACCACGCTGAAGCTCCCGCTCACGTTCGACCTGGTGATCTGCCAGGGCGTGCTGCCGTACCTCGACGACGCGCAGGTGCGCCTGGGCCTGTCGAACCTGGCCTCGATGTGCGGCGCCTTCCTCTACCTCGAGGCCGTCACCAAGGAGGACGCCAAGGAGACCCTCGACCCGACGCGCACCGACATGACCATGACCCTCCGCCCCGAGGCCTTCTACCGGAAGGAGCTCGCGAAGCACTTCGTGCAGGTGGGCTTCGGGCTGTGGGCGAAGAAGGACGCGGACGTGATGCTCTACGCCCTGGAGAAGGCCCCTGCCTCGCGAAGGAGCGCGTCGTGACTCTGGAAGGCAAGACGGCGCTGGTGACCGGCGCCAGCTCCGGCATCGGCGAGCAGATCGCCCGGGGCCTGGCCAGGCAGGGCGCGCGCGTCTTCTTCGCCTGCCGGAACCGCGAGAAGACCCAGACGGTCATCGACACGATGCGCGTGGAGACGAGGAACGGCGCGCTGGAGCAGTTGCCGCTCGACCTCGCCGACCTCGCCTCGGTGCGGGCCTGCGCCGACGCCTTCCTCGCCAAGGGTCTTCCGCTCGACCTCCTCGTCACCAACGCCGGCCTCGCCAACGTGAAGGCGCTGACCAGGCAAGGCTTCGAGATGACCTTCGGAGTGAACTACCTGGGCCACTACCTCCTGGTGCGGCTGCTCGAGCCGGCGCTCAAGAAGACGCCCGGCGCGCGGGTGGTCATCGTGGGCAGCGACGCGCACGAGCACGCGAAGGGCATCGACTTCGCGTCGCTCCACAAGCCCACCACCGCGCCCGGCGCGTGGTCCGCCTACGCCCAGTCGAAGCTGTGCGACACGCTCTTCGCCAAGGAGCTGGCGCGGCGCTGGCCTCCGGAGACGGCCCGCGTCTACGTGGTGCACCCGGGCGCCGTGGCCTCGGAGATCTGGCGCTCGGTGCCGTGGCCCTTCAACCACCTGGTGAAGGCCTTCTTGAAGTCGCCCGAGGAGGGCGCGCGCTCGGCGCTCCACTGCGCCACCTCCGACGAGGTCAAGACGCACCACGGCCGCTACTACGACCAGGACGGCAGCGAGCGGCAGGTCTCGCCCGTCGCCGACGACGTCGGGCTCGCCAAGGAGCTGTGGGAGAAGAGCGAGGCGTGGGTGGCGCCTTTCCTGGCGCGCTGAGAGCCGGGGGGCGGCGCTGACCCACGGTGGCCGGGCAGGTCGGAGGCGATCCACGCCGAAGCGCATCGATGATCCGGAGCCCCCGAGGCGTGCTAGGGGGCCCACCTCTTCCAGCAACTCGCCCGTACACCAGGAACACCCCATGCGCCTCACTCTGTGGCCCCTCTTCGTCCTCGCCACCCTCTCGATCTCCGCCTGTAGCGACAAGACCCGAATCAAGGCCGGCTGCCCGCAGGGCACCCTGGAGTGCGACGGGCTGTGCCGGAGCATCCGCGAGGACGACACGAACTGCGGCAGCTGCGGCAACGCGTGCGGCGAGGGGCTGCGGTGCGCCAACGCGGAGTGCCTGCCGGTGGCGTGCTCGGACACCGCGGTGTGCGCCACCAACCACGTCTGCCGTGACGGCAAGTGCGAGAGCCGCACCTGCGTGGGGCTGGCCTGCGACGGCAACCAGGTGTGCGTGGAAGGCAGCTGCCAGCCCCGCGACTGCGCGGCGCAGCTGTGCCCCAACGGCTTCGCCTGCGTGGCCGGCGCCTGCGTGGACGCGGCCTGCGCCGGCGTCACTTGCCCGCTGGGTCAGACCTGCCGCCAGGGAGTGTGCACCGCGGTCTCCTGCGCCGACGGAGCGCAGAACGGCAGCGAGACGGCGGTGGACTGCGGCGGCTCCTGCCCACCCTGCGCCGACGGCAAGTCGTGCCTGGGCCCGACGGACTGCGCGTCCAAGGTGTGCCCCGCCGGCTGGTGCGCCGCGCCGAGCTGCTCCGACGGCGTGAAGAACCAGGACGAGGTGGCGGCGGACTGCGGCGGCTCGAAGTGCCCCGGCTGCGCGGCCGGAACGCCGTGCGGGAGCGCGAACGACTGCGACTCCAAGGTGTGCCTCAACCGCGCCTGCGCGGCGGCCACCTGCAGCGACCGGGTGAAGAACGGCAGCGAGTCCGACGTGGACTGCGGCGGCAGCGCCTGCCCGCCTTGCGCCGTGTCCGCTCAGTGCGGCGGCCCCGCCGACTGCGCCTCCACCGTCTGCGACGGCGGCCTCTGCCTCGACGCCTCCTGCGGCGACCGGGTGAAGAACGGCGCGGAGACGGGCGTGGACTGCGGCGGCCCGCTGTGCCCCGCCTGCCCCACCGGCCAGCCCTGCGCCGGCCCTGCCGACTGCGCCTCGGGCCTGTGCACCAACGGCCTGTGCGTCGCCCCGTCGTGCTCCGACCACGTGAAGAACCAGGGCGAGGCCGACGTGGACTGCGGCGGGCCCTGCCTGGGGTGCGCGGTCGGCCTGGCCTGCGTCGCGACCCTCGACTGCGCTGGGGGCCTCTCCTGCGAGCGGGGCATGTGCGTGGCGGCCCCAGGCGGCGGCTGCGCCAAGGACAGCGACTGCGCCGGCGCGCTCCTGTGCACCAACGGCACCTGCGCCTCGGGAGGCTGCACCGAGAAGACCTGCGTCGTCTCCGCCAGCGGCACCACCTGCCAGCGGGTGCCGGCGCCCAGCACCACCGTCTGCGAGGACGGCCGGTTCTGCACCGCCAGTGACCACTGCGACGGAAACGGCGCCTGCGTCGGGGGGACGGCGCCGGCGTGCCCGGCCACCACGGCCTGCGCCACCGTCACCTGCAACGAGGCCTCCCGGGCCTGCCAGACGGCCAACAAGACGAACGGTAGCGCCTGCAACGCCGACGACGCCGGCTGCACGCTCGGCGACTCCTGCCAGGGCGGGGTCTGCCAGGCGGGCGCGCTGGCCAACTGCGGCGCCCTCACCACGGCGTGCGCGGCGGGTGCTTGCCAGAGCCTCGACGCCGTCAACTTCAAGTGCGTCGCCGCGCCCCTCGACGCGGGCACCGCCTGCTCCACCGGCACCTACTGCCAGGTCAACGAGGCGTGCAACGGCGCCGGGGTGTGCGGCGGCGGCGCGCCCCGCGACTGCACCGCGCAGCTCGCCGACCAGTGCAACACCGGCACCTGCAACGAGGCCACGAAGGCGTGCGTGAAGACGGCGCGGGCCGACAACACCGCCTGCGACGACGGCAACGGCTGCACCTCGGTGGACGTGTGCCGCACCGGCGTCTGCACCGGCCTCTCCAGCACCTGCATGGAGGAGCGCGTCGGGCGCATCGCCCTCGACACCAGCGTCGCCACCTGGCGGCAGATCTGGCAGCAGCCCTCGCTCTCCCCGCAGGGCAACGGCAACGTGCTCTTGGAGTGGAGCGCCGCCGCCTGGAACGGCGGCGGCTACGCCGGCGCCGACTGGGCCCGGACGGTCTCGGCGCGCGGCGGGCTGTTGAACGAGGAGGCCACGTGGGCGCCGCCCCCCTCCGCGGTGGGCCAGGCGTGCGCGGGAGCCTACGACCGCGTCTTCGAGTGGCTCGACGCGGTGTCGGCGAACCCCGCCGACGGCAGCTACCTCGCGCTCGGCTTCACCGGCCAGGCCGGCTGCAACACGGCCGTCACCATGTGCTACGGGGGAGGCTGCTCGGGGTGCACCTTCACCGGGGCGCTGACGGTGCAGCGCCGCTCGGCGGAGGGCGTCCAGCTGGCTTCGAAGAACGTGGTGAGCTGGAACGCCTCGTCGGCGATCTGCGGCGCCTGGGTCAACAACGTGCGCGGCTCCTTCCTCACCTTCTCCGACGGCTCCACCAAGCTGGTGGAGGCCCTCTTCGTCTCCAGCTTCATGCAGCCCATCACCCCCGACGTGAAGCTCATCCCGCTGGCGGCCGACCTCACGCCGGGGACGGCCGTGTCGCTGGTGCCGGCGGCGAAGCTCAAGCACGGCTTCTCGGCCCGCGTGATTCCCGACGGCACCGACCGCTTCCTCGTCGCCTGGGTGGCGCCGGACAACTCCGTCCGCCTGCAGCGCTTCCTCAAGGCGGGCATGGCCGACGGCGCCGAGATGACCATCGTCGCGGCGAGCGCCAACGCCGCCTCCAACGTGGTGGTGGTGCCGTTCGGCGACGGGACGAGCGCGGTGCTGTGGGACATCGCCGCCGTCGACGGCAACGGCATGGGCGTCTACGGCCAGTGGGTGGACGCCGCGGGGACGGCGCTGTCGGCGACGTTCCGGGTCAACGCCAACACCGCGGGCGACCAGCGCCTCTCCGACGCCGCCGCCTTCTCCGACGGCGGCCTCGTGGTGGTCTACGACGACGCCACCGGTGACGGCACCGGCAACGGCTTCGGGGTGCGCGCGCGCCTCTACAAGGCGGGCGCGGTGCCCGACGGCAACGAGCTCGCCGTCAACGTCAACGTCGCGGGCGACCAGATGCTCCCGGCGGTGGCGGTCGTGGAGAATGGCGAGTTCGTGGTCGCCTTCATCGACCGCCAGCACACCTCCTGGGTGCGCCGCTACAACCGCAACGGCACACCGGCCCTCGGCGTGGTGGACAGCCGGGCGAACACCACCGTGGCGGGCGCGCAGGTGAGCCCCAAGGCGGCGGTGAGCGACGCGAGCAACGTGATGGTGGTCTACCAGTCGCCGGTGGCGGGGAAGGCGACGGCGCAGATTCTCGGCCGCGTCTTCGACGCCGCGGGCGCCGAGGTCCACGCGGAGCTCCAGGTCAACACGGAGTCGGCCAACGCCAAGACGGCCCCGGCGGTGGCCGGCGGCCCCGATCGCTTCGTGGTGGCGTGGACCTCGCTCAACCAGGACGGCTCGGGCGCGGGCATCTACGCGCAGCTCTTCGACGGCACCGGCGCGCGGGTGGGGGGCGAGCTCCTCGTCAACACCACCACCACCGGGAACCAGACCCAGCCGGCGGTGGGGATGAACGCGGCCGGCCAGTTCCTGGTGGCCTGGCGCGGAGACTCGACCACCGCCAGCGACATCTTCGGGCGCGTCTTCGACAAGGACGGCGTCGAGCTGAAGGGCGAGTTCGTCATCAACTCCACCACCACCGCGGCCCAGCAGTTGCCGGTGGTGGCCACCATTCCCGTCATCGGCGACTTCCTGGTCGGGTGGGAGTCGATGGACCTCGCCCAGCCCCAGGTGATGTTCCGCCGGGTGACCTCGGCCGGCGCGCTGGCCTCGTCGGAGATTCGCACCGACCCGGCCAACACCTACCTCCAGCGTGGCCTGTCGCTGGCCGCCAACGCCTCGGGGGGCGCCACCGCCTGCTGGGACTCCTTCGGCCAGGACGCGGCGGCGAACTGGGGCGTGTACTGCCAGCGCTACGCCAACGCCGGGCTGTCGCCCACGCCCGACGGCGCGACGTTCGGGGCGGCGCTCATCAGCGCGGGCCAGCAGCAGTCCACCGCGGTCACCTACCTCACCGATCAGAGCCTGGTGGTGGCCTGGGCCAGCGAGAACCTCGACCCGTCGGCCTTCGGCGTGCAGTACCAGCGCTTCGACACCACCGGGGCGCGGGTGGGCCACCGGGTGCAGGCGAACCGCTACTGGAACCAGAGCCAGGCCTCGCCGTTCGTGGTGCCGCTCACCGCCGGGCCGCTGTTCGTCGGCTGGCAGTCCGAGGGGCAGGACACGGACCTGGCGGGCGTCTACTTCCGCGTGTTCCCCTGAGCGCGGGGCCTTGATTCAGAAGTCAATTTCATTGACGCCCCCGCCGACCTGTCGAAAACAGTCGGCATGCGCCCCTCCGAGCAGCCGTACCCGGTCCTGCGTTCGCACGTCGACGCTCGCGGGGCCGACTTCACGCTGAACACCGAGGGCAACCTCAAGCTGCTCGAGCCGGTGCAGGCGGCCTTGGCGAAGTCGCGCGAGGGCGGCGGGGCGAAGTCGAACGCGCGGCACGTCGGGCGCGGGAAGCTCTTGCCTCGCGAGCGCATCGAGCTGCTCCTCGACCGCGACTCGTACTTCCTCGAGCTCTGCGCGCTGGCCGGCCACGAGGTGGAGCACCACACCACCGGCGCGGCGCTCATCGGTGGCATCGGGCTGGTCTCGGGCGTGGAGTGCCTGATCTCCGCCAACGAGGCCACGGTGAAGGGCGGCTCGGTCTCGGAGCTGGCGGTGGTGAAGACGCGAAGGCTGGGGGAGATCGCGCGCACCAACCGGCTGCCCACCATCAACCTCACCGAGTCGGGCGGCGCGGACCTGCCGAACCAGGACCGCATCTTCGTGCCCGGCGGCGCGGCCTTCCGCGAGCTCACCCGTCGCAGCGAGGACAAGCTGCCCAGCGTGACGGTGGTGTTCGGCTCGTCGACGGCGGGCGGGGCCTACGTCCCGGGCATGAGCGACTACGCCATCTTCGTGAAGGGCCAGGCGACGGTGTACCTGGGCGGGCCGCCGCTGGTGAAGATGGCGACCGGCGAGGAGGTCGACGACGAGACCCTGGGTGGCGCGCTGATGCACAGCCAGCTCTCCGGCGTGTCGGACTACCTGGCGAACGACGAGCGCGACGGCCTGAGGCTCGCGCGGGAGATCGTCGCGCACCTCGACTGGAGGAAGCAGGCGACGCCGCTCCCGCGCGCGGTGGAGGAGCCGCTCTACCCGGCCGACGATCTGCTCGGCATCGTGGCGCCGGACCCGCGCGTGCCCTACGACCCGCGAGACGTCATCGCGCGCCTGGTCGACGGCTCGCGCTTCAGCGAGTTCAAGCCGCTCTACGGCACCACGCTGGTCTGCGGCTGGGCGCACCTGCACGGCTACCCGGTGGGCGTCCTGGCGAACCACGGCATCCTCTTCTCCGAGTCGGCGAACAAGGGCGCGCAGTTCATTCAGCTCTGCAACCAGGCCAACGTGCCGCTCGTCTTCCTGCAGAACATCACCGGCTTCATGGTGGGCAAGGGCTACGAGCAGGGCGGCATCATCAAGCAAGGCGCGAAGCTCATCAACGCGGTGGCCAACAGCACCGTGCCGGCCATCACCATCATGATGGGCGCCAGCTACGGCGCGGGGAACTACGCCATGTGCGGCCGGGCCTACGAGCCGCGCTTCCTCTTCACCTGGCCCTCGCACCGCATCGCGGTGATGGGCGGCAAGCAGATGGCGGGCGTGCTCGAGCAGATCCAGCGCGCGGCGGCGACGAAGCGCGGCGAGCAGGTCGACGAGGAGACGCTCTCGGGCATGAAGCAGATGCTCGAGTACCAGATCGATCAGCAGTCCACCCCGCTCTACGCCACGGCGCGGCTGTGGGACGACGGCGTCATCGACCCGCGTGACACGCGCACCGTGCTGGCCATCGCGCTCTCGGCCGCGTACTCGCGCACGATCGAAGGCACCACGAGCTTTGGCGTCTTCCGCCACTGAGGGGACAGGCCATGCGAACCATCGAGAAGGTGCTGGTGGCGAACCGCGGCGAAGTGGCGCTGCGCATCATGCGCACCTGCAAGAGGCTGGGGCTCGCCACGGTGGCCGTGTACAGCGACGCCGACGCCGGGGCGCCGCACGTGCGCTTCGCCGACGAGGCGGTGCACATCGGGCCGTCCGAGGCGAAGGAGTCGTACCTGCGCATCGACGCCATCCTGAAGGCGGCGGCGCACGTGGGCGCGGACGCGGTGCACCCGGGCTTCGGCTTCCTCTCCGAGAACCCCGAGTTCGCCGCGGCCTGCGAGAAAGTCGGCGTGTGCTTCATCGGCCCCACCGCGGAGGCGATTCGCGCCATGGGCTTGAAGCGCGAGGCGAAGGCGCTGGTGGCGAAGCGCGGCGTGCCCCTGGTGCCGGGGAGCGACGGCGGCGATCAAGCGCTGGTCACCCTGGAGGCCGAGGCGCTGAAGGTGGGCCTGCCGGTGATCTTCAAGCCCTCGGCGGGCGGCGGCGGCAAGGGCATGCGCATCGTGCGCGAGGCGGCGGACTTGAAGGAGGCCATCGAGTCGGGCCAGCGCGAGGCGCAGAGCTCGTTCGGAGATCCGACGCTGATCATCGAGAAGTACCTGGAGAAGCCGCGGCACGTGGAGATCCAGGTGCTGGCGGACGCGCACGGCACCACGCTGCACCTGTTCGAGCGCGAGTGCTCGATTCAAAGGCGTCACCAGAAGATCGTCGAGGAGGCGCCGTCGGTGGCGCTGACGCCCGAGCGCCGCGCCCAGATGGGCCAGGCCGCCGTCGAGGCCGCGAAGGCCGTCGGCTACACCAACGCCGGCACGGTGGAGTTCATCGTCGATCAGCAGGGCGACTTCTTCTTCTCCGAGATGAACACGCGGCTGCAGGTGGAGCACCGGGTCACGGAGCTGGTGACGGGCCTCGATCTGGTGGAGCAGCAGCTCCGCGTGGCGCGCGGCGAGAGGCTGACGTTCACGCAGGAGTCCTTGGCGATGAAGGGCCACGCGATTCAGGCGCGGCTCTACGCGGAGGATCCGGCGAACGGCTTCTTGCCCGCGACCGGCACGCTGCTCGACTGGGTGGCGCCGGAGGACGGAAACCTCGTGGTGGACTCCGGCGTGGAGCAGGGCGCCGAGGTGTCGGTGCACTACGACCCGATGCTGGCGAAGCTGGTGGCCTGGGGCGAGACGCGGGACGACGCGGTGTCGCGGCTCAGGCGCGCCCTGGAGAAGCTGGTGGTGGCCGGCGTGACGACCAACCGCGACTTCCTGGTGCGGCTCTTGTCGCACCCCGAGTTCGAGGCGGGCCGGCTGCACACCGGGTTCATTCAAGAGCACCTGATGCTGGAGCTCGGGCTGAAGCCGTCGCCGAGGCTCTTGGCGCTCGGGGCCATCGGCGCGGCGCTGGCCGGACACGAGCAGCGGCGCGCCGAGAGCTCGCACCTGCCGCACGTGCCGAGCGGGTTCAGGAACAACCGCTTCGCCGATCAGGTGGTCGAGTACCTGGTCGACGGGAAGACCTCGACGGTGGAGTACCGCGCGCAAGGGGGCGGGAAGTTCCTGGTGCGGCACGCGGAGCTCATCTCCACCTGGCGGGTGCGCGGGTGGGACGAGCCGGCGCTGGTGGTGGAGGACGGCGACGGCGTGCGGCAGACGGTGCGCGTCGTGCGCGCCGGCGACCGGGTGTACGTGCACACGCGGCTCGGGGCGGTGGTGCTCGACGAGAAGCCGCGCTTCCCCCTGCCCTTCGACGAGGCGGTGCGCGGCGGGTTCATGGCGCCGATGCCGGGCAAGGTGGTGAAGGTGCTGGTGGGGAACGGCGAGAAGGTGAAGTCGGGGCAGGTCTTGCTCGTGCTCGAGGCGATGAAGATGGAGCAGACCACCCGCGCGCCGGCCGACGGCGTGGTGAAGGAAGTGAAGGTGCGCGAAGGCGACCAGGTCACCGCGGGCCAGGTGCTGGTGGTGATGGAGGAGTGAGGTGGCGCGCGCGCTGACGGTGTCTCGCCTGCTGCAGGGCCAGGGCTTCGGGAGCCGGAAGGAGTGCGCGCGGCTGGTGAAGGACGGGCGCGTGGCCATCGGCGGGAAGGTGGTCGACGACGTGGAGGTGAACGTCGAGGGCCTGCGCTTCACGGTGGACGGCGCGGAGTGGCGCTGGCGCGAGCACGTGCTGGTGCTGTTGAACAAGCCGGCGGGAGTGGAGTGCAGCGCGAGGCCCCAGCACCACCGCTCGGTGCTGGAGCTGTTGCCGCCGCAGCTGGTCGCGCGAGGCGTGCAGCCGGTGGGGCGGCTGGACGTGGACACCACCGGGCTGCTCCTGCTCTCGGACGACGGCGACTTCGTGCACGCGATGACGAGCCCGAAGAAGCACGTGCCGAAGACGTACCGGGTGACGACGGCGGAGGACCTCACCGAGGTGCAGGTCGCCACGCTCCGCTCCGGCGTGACGCTCTCCGGCGAAGACGCGCCGACCGCCTCGCTCGCGGTCGTCCACGTCGGCCCACGCGCGATCGATCTCACCATCGACGAGGGCAAGTACCACCAGGTGAAGCGCATGCTCGCCGCGGCCGGGAACCACGTCACGGCGCTGCACCGGATCCGCGTCGGAAGCTACGAGCTCCCAGGCGATCTCGAGCCCGGCGGGTGGCGCTACGTCGAGCGCTAAAGACGTGCGCTGTCGCGCCACCTGAATGCGCCTATCCATTCGCCCTCCCCCGTTTCGCCATAGACCACCTATCCACTTATACTTTGGACATGGCTCAGCTGACCATCTACCTGCCTGACGACGTCGAGAAGGACCTCCGCCGGCGCGCCCGCGTCGCGAAGAAGAGTCTTTCGGCCTACGTCGTCGACCTGGCGCGAGGCCCGAAGACGAAGTCAGGGTGGCCCAAGAACTTCGTGAAGCTCGCCGGGAGCTGGGAGGGCGAGTTCCCGATTCCCGATGATCCACCGCCAGACGAGCCGGAGGAGCTCTGATGTTCCTGCTCGACACGAACGTCTGCATCGCGTTCCTCAAGAAGAACGACCGCGCGCTCACCAAGCGAATCCTCGAGACGCCTCGCGAGGAGGTCGCGCTCTGCAGCACCGTCAAGGGAGAGCTCCTCTACGGCGCTCGGGCGAGCGCGAAGGTGGACGCGAATCTGAAGCGCCTCGAGGAGTTCTTCGCGCCCTTGCAGTCACTGCCCACGACGACGCCGCGGCGGAGTGGTACGGCGTCATCCGCGCGCAGCTCAAGAAGAGCGGAACACCGATCGGCGGAAACGATCTCCTCATCGCGGCGACGGCGCTCGCGGCCGACGCCACGGTGGTGACCCGAAATCAGGGCGAGTTCCGCCGCGTGACGGGGCTCAGGCTCGAGGAGTGGTGAGGCCGCTCGCCGCTCGAACGACGCTCCGCTACAGTCGCACGAATGTCGGGGCTCCTCACCATCAGCTTCATTGCGCTCGCCTCCGTGCCCACGCCCGCGACGGGTGAAGTCGGCGGCCGGGTGAGCTTCGTCGAGGGCGGCAAGCCGTTGACCGCCGGCCAGGTCCGCCAGCGGCTCTCCGGTCAGGCGCTGCGCCTCGAGCTGAGGCCGGTGGACGGAGTTCACGTCCTCGAGGCCGTCCCGGACGACGCGGGGCTGTTCGTCGTGAAGGCCCCCGCTGGCCGCTACCAGGCGCAGTACCTCGTGGTCGGAACGCGCGCGGAGTTCTTTCCGCTCCAGGAGCTGGTGGTCAGCCCGGGGACGCTCTCCTGCGTCGGGACGCTCCGCTTCACCTCGCGCGACGTGGCCAAGGAGCTCGGCGAGAACGTCTCGGGGAAGCTGGACGTCGTCGATGACTGCGCGTCGATGTCGGCGTCACTCCAGGGTCGTTCGCCATCGCGGCTGTCGGCCTCGACCGCCGTGGCCCGCCCCGCGCGTCCGCGCGATCCACCCAGCACGCTCGACTGGGTCGAGGTGCTCATCGGCCTGCGGGCCCAGGTGGCCTTCACCTCGGGCTACGGCGGCGGCTACGGCGGCGCCTACGTCTTCGCCTTCGGCGGCTCGCTCGACGACGTCAACAACCCGCTGGCGATCGCGTCGGTCCTCTTCCGAACGCCCACGACAGGCGGAGGCGGTGGCGGAACGCTGGTGGCCCTCGGCGGAGGCTACGAGTTCACGGGAGTGGAGGTGCACCTGGGCGGCTCCTACCTCACCGGTCCCGCTGGCGCGTCGGGGCCCGGCCTGTGGGGCGAGCTCCGCCTGGGAGGAATCTTCGGAGGCCTCGGCGGGCGGGCGGACGTGACCTTCGCCGGCGGTCAAGCGCCCCTCACGACGCTCTCCCTCACCATCGACGTCGCGCCCTTCTATGTCGTGGGGAGTCTCCTGTGACGCGCGCCTGGCCGCTCCTCGTGCTGCTCGCCGGCCTGTCCGGGTGCTTCCGTCTCACCGATCCGTTCTACGCCTTCCGCCACATCGAGGCGGGAGAGCCCGAGGGCCCGGAGAACTCGCTCCTGTTCGGCACGATCGAGATCGAGGGTGGGCTGTTCAGCCCCACCGACGTCGACGAGGTGTCCTTCGAGCGGGTCGTTCCGGAGCGGCGCTATCCCTACGCGAGCCAGAACGTCCTGTTTCGCGCCTTCCAACCGCGCGCGGTCGAGCGGGGACACTTCGTCGTCGAGCTGCCGCCCGGGGTGTACGAGCTGCACGAGGTGCGGGGCAGCGGCGGTCTCGGCAGGCCGACGCGCTGGGTCGCCTCGGAGGCGCTCAAGAGGCAGAGCCGCTTCTTCGTCACCCGGCCGGGCATCTTCGATCTCGGCACCTTGAAGTTGCGGTCCGAGGGGCTCTTCGATCCGTACCGGCTCAGCCGGGTCGACGACGTGCGGGCGGAGCGTCTCGAGGTCCTCGTACGCGCGGTGCGGGGCACGGGCTGGGAGCGGCTCATTCCCGCCGGGAAGTGAGCCCGTCTTGAGGCCCCGCGCCTCCCACCTCGACGGGCATTCAGCAGGTCGAACGAGACTCGCTGCGCGTTCGTTCACGGCGATCCGGAAGTCGGCACCCTTCGACTTCGCTCAGGGCGAACGGTGGATCCGCACGAGCCGAGCCTGTCGAAGCCCGTCCACTCTGTGCCCGCAAAAGCACGGTCGCCGCTGCCCGATCCAGGTCCGCTCACGGGAGCGGGCCTGAGACGGGCAGCAGCGATCACGTGTGGAGACGCCGGGAAGGGATCGGCGTCACCATAGGGAGCATCCCCCCCGCACGCGTTCAGCTTGCGTGTGGCTTCGCGGCCGCCAGCCGCGCCAGCTCCGTTTCCGCTTGCTTCAAGATCTCGCGCTCTCGCCCGTGCCATCGCGCCTTGCTCGGATCGTTGAGCGTCTTACGCGCGCGGGTGGCGATGTACTGCAGCTCCTCGGCGGTGCCCGACGTGAGCGCCACGTGCTCCGACACCGGCGGCGACGGCGGCGGCGGGTGGATCTCGCTGGAGAGCACCCGAAGCTCGCTGAGCTCCAAGATGAACCCCGCGCCGTCCTGCTTGGCCGTGCCGACGCGCACCAGCTCCTGCGAGCCGTCGGCGCGCTTCACCTCGATCATCACCGGAACGTGAATGCTCATGTCTGCTGCTCCAAGGGACGCGGCTCAGTGGCCGTCGTCGTCATCGTCGTGTTCTTCGGTCTTCGCGGGCGCGGTGACGTACTCCTGCAGCGTCCACATCGAGCCCGTGGAGAAGCCCGGGCGCTTGAGCGGGTTGAAGATCGAGTTGCTCGTCACCATGCCGCCCAGGCTGTTCGCCGGCCCCGAGACCAGCTTCAGCGTGCACCCCGCCAGGATGATGAACGGCTGCGGCACCGCGTTGGTCGACACCGTACAGGTGCCCGTCGCCTTGTACGTCCCCTGCGGCAGATCGAACTGCACGTAGAAGTTGTTGGTCAGCCCGATGGGGAAGAAGGGGTTGGTGAGCAAGAGGCACGCCGTCGCGGTGCCGATCTTCCGCTCCTGCCCCTTCACTCGTCCGTCCTTCTCCCGCGTCTCCACGCTCCACAAGGAAGCGCCCAGGCGCACGTTGCTCGGGAACCCCGCCTGCGCGCACACCGCGGGATCGGGCGGGTGAGCCGGGTCTTCCACGCTCTTGAAGAGGTAGGTCGCCTCGTCGGCGAACACCGCGCTCGACACCAACACCACCGCTGCCACGATCACTCGCTTCATGGGGTGCTCCTTTCAGGCCCAACGAAGACTGAAGCGCGCATCCAACGGCCCGATGCGCTCGAAGGTGACCTCGGCCAGCGGCGAGCCGGCGCTCTTGAGCACCGCGATGAACACGCCCTGGTGGTACTCGGCCGGCATCAGGTCGCGCTTCATGATGAAGGTGCAGCTGGTGTCGGTGACGTCGGTGCACTCCCGCGCGCCGTAGGAGACCGCCGTCTTGTAGGCCACCGGCGCCGCCTGGAAGATGCGCTTCACGTTGCCCGCCGACACCGAGAGCAGCGTGCCGCCGACCGGCGTCGCCAAAAAGTCGGTGATGGCATAGTGCCCGAGCCGCTGCATCGCGCTCTCCAGCCCGCCCAGCGTCGGCCCGAGCAGCTTCGCCGCGGTGAAGGCCGCCGGCAGGAAGTCGCGCGAGGCGTAGTTGAAGAAGTCGATGTACTTCTTCTCCGGCAACAGCCGCTGCACC
Organism: Archangiaceae bacterium; assembly: GCA_037443525.1. Taxonomy (GTDB): domain Bacteria; phylum Myxococcota; class Myxococcia; order Myxococcales; family Myxococcaceae; genus JBBIOE01. Next base: position 44,974 of record JBBIOE010000010.1, read on the forward strand.
TGCTGCTTCGCCTCCGCGCCCAGGTGCCGGTCCACCGCGCCGAGCACGCTGTTGAAGAACATGCCCTTGCAGGTGTCGCCGGGGCGCGCGTGGTCCAACCGCATCGGCAGATCGCCGATGGCGAAGACCTCGGGGTCGAGGCTGGGCGGCTGCGACTTCGACTTCGGTGCTGGGGTGACCTCGGCGGCCATGGCGTTCGTGATTCCTTCCGATCAGAGGTGAATGAGCTGGGCGCCCGAGTGCACGTTCGCGCCCACGGCGGCGATGCAGATGAGGTCGTTGCCGTCGAGCGGCACCACGCCGTTGCGCACGTCCTCGGAGAGCGCGATGAGCATGCCGGCCGCCGAGGTGTTGCCGTAGCGATCGACGGTGATCGCCACCCGCTCCGCGCCCAGGTCCGACATCGAGATGAACTTGTCGAGCACCTTCTTGTTCGGCTGGTGCAGGTAGAAGCGCTTCACGTCCGCCAGCCGCTCGAGGTGGCCGCCGGTGACGCCGCTCAGGCAGACCTGCATGTGCTCGGGGTAGCCCTTGCCCACCACGTGGCCGTTGATGATCCACGCGAAGTCCGCCGGCACCGTGCCCGGCGAGAAGAAGGGCCGCTCGTTGCCGCCGCCGCGCCGAATCACCAGGTCGCCGGGGGTGGTGGAGATCATCGACGACTCGATGCCCCGCCCCGCCGAGTCGCCGCGCAGCACCATCGCGCCGGCGCCGTCCCCGAAGACGTAGAACGAGAGGTAGGCGGCGAGCTTCTTGCCCGGCTCGAGCTCCAGCTCCTGCGTGTAGACGCCGCGGTCGAGGTACGCCGAGGCGAAGTGCGAGGCCACGATGGCCACCGACTTCATCGCGCCGGTGGTGAGCAGCTGGTTCACCAGGTGGAGGATGTAGGGCGTGCCGCCGCAGCCGTTGCTGATGACCAGGGCCATGGCGTCGCTGCGCATGCCCAGCCGCTCGTGCAGCTTCATCGCGTCCCAGTTGAAGTCCGGTCGATCGGGCGTGCCGGTGACGAAGAAGAGCGCGTCGAGCGAGCTCGGCCCCACGTGCGCCTGCTCGAGGGCCTGCCACAGCGCCACCTCGGCCATGTCCACCGACGAGCCGAGCTCGCTCTGGGGCGGGCGAATCACCATGCCGCGCTCGTCGTCGAAGTCGCAGAGGAAGCGGCGCTCGACGATGCCGGTCTTCTCCCGAATGGCCTCCGCGCTCCAGCCGGGGATGGCCCTGGCGATGCGTTCGTTGCTGATGGCGCGGGGCGGGGTGAAGTCTCCCACTCCGATGACTCGTGCGACGGGCATGGTTGCGGCGCCTCCGGGCCGGACCCTTGAGCAACTGCCATTCCACGCGCCAACCCCGCGAATTCGTTGAACCGCCCGTACGCATGGCTTCAGAAATGAAGTGGTTCGGCGATCAGCCCCACCGGAATCACCTCGGCAAACGGGCTGCTTCATTTTCGATGTATCGTTGCTTCGTCCATGAATCTTCCGGCCGAAAACCCAGCGCTGTCGCCACGCTCCGAGCGGAAGTCGCTCTTCGTTCCGGTGGCCACGGTGCCGCCGGTGGAGGGCTGCTGGTCGGTGAACGTGTCGGAGCTGGGGCTGGGCTTGGTGGCGCGGCCGCAGGACTCGAGCACCGGGCCCTTCGAGGGCGAGTCCATCGAGCTCGAGTTCGCGCTGCCGTCGAGCGTGCGCATCCGCGCCCAGGGCACGGTGCGCTGGCGCCACACCACCGAGCGGGAGAGCGAACCCGACGCCACCGCCTTAGGCGTGCACTTCACCCACTTCGAGGGGCAGGGGCACGTCGAGCTGCGCCGCTTCCTCGCCGAGCACCAGGTGCGGGCGGTGGTGGCGGGCGCGCCCCGGGGGCTCGAGCGCGCGCTGGAGCTCGCCTTCCAGGGCGAGGTGCAGCTCACCTTCTGCTCCGACCCCGCCGACGTGGAGCTGGCGCTGGCCCGCGGCGACCTGGCGGCGGTGCTCCTCTGCGGCGACGACGAGATCGGCTCGGTCTCGCTCGCGCACCTCATCGATCAAGTCGGGCGCGCCGCCACCGAGCACCAGGGCCGCCCGGAGGTCACCCGCCCCCGCGTGATCTTCGCCAGCAACGCGGCGCCCGAACGCCTGGTGGAGCTCTTCAACGCCGGCGCGGTGGATCAGGTGCTGCCGATGGACGCGCCGGTCTCCCAGCTCCGCGACGCGGTGCTCGACGAGTGCCGGGCACACGAGGTGGCGCACCAGCAGTACCGCATGGCGGTGGAGCTCGAGCGCCTGTTGCGCGATCGCGCCCAGCCGGTCGCCCACCCGCCCGCCAGCGCCGACGGCCCCGGCTTCGACGCCGACGCCATGCGCGAGGTGGTGGGCGCCTTGAGGCAGGTGGCGCCGTTCAAGGTCACGGTGCTGCTCCAGGGCGAGACCGGCTCCGGCAAGGAGGTGCTCGCCCACCGCCTCCACGCGCTCTCCCCGCGCGCGAGCGCGCCCTTCGTGGTGCAGGACTGCGGCGCGCTGCCCGAGGGCCTGCTCGAGAGCGAGCTGTTCGGCCACGTGAAGGGCTCCTTCACCGGCGCCGTGTCCGACCACCCCGGCCTCTTCGTGCTCGCCGACGGCGGCACCGTCTTCCTCGACGAGATCGAGAACACCACCCCGGCGCTGCAGGCCCGCCTGTTGCGCGTCTTGGAGACGGGCGCGGTGCGACCGGTGGGCGGCACGCGCGTCCGGCAGGTCGACGTGCGCGTGGTGGCGGCGAGCAACGAAGACCTCGCGGCGGCGGTGAAGGCAGGCCGCTTCCGCGCCGACCTCTACTACCGCCTCAACTCCTTCCCCATCGAGGTGCCGCCCCTGCGCCAGCGGCGCGAGGGCATCGTGGCGCTGGCGCGCTACTTCGTCGACGCGTCGAACGCCACCCTGGGGAAGTCGGCGCGCGGCTTCACCCCCGAGGCCGAGGGCCTGCTCAAGGCCTGGAGCTGGCCGGGCAACGTGCGCGAGCTGCGCAACGTGGTCGAGCGCGCGGTGCTCTTGTCGGCGCCGCTCGAGCGCCTCGGCCCGGAGCGCCTGCCTCTGGGCTTGCGCCGCGACGGCGCTCCCCTCGCGCCCACGGCGAAGTCCCTCCGGGCCCGGCTCGCCCAGGTCGAGCGGAGCGCCATCGCCGAGGCCCTCGCCACCTGTGGCGGCGTGGTGCGGCGCGCGGCCCTGGAGCTGGAGATGGACGCGGTGACCCTGGCGCGACGGGCGCGGAAGCTCGGGCTGCTCGACGCTTCCACCCTGGCGGAGCCTCCCAGGCCACGGCGGCGCCCAGCGCACGCCCTCCGCTCGAAGTAGGACTCGTGGCCGAGCGCTGCAATTCGTGCGCGGGCCACGGCGCCGAGCTCGGGAACAGGCGTGGGGAGCGTGGTGTTGCCCCGCGCTGGCCCTGCGTGGCCTGACCGATGCTTCCGTTCCGGGTGAAGCAGCGCGCGGCGGGCACCCCGGGCACACGAGGTCTTTGGATGCGGAGCGAGCGACGGACCGGTGACCGGAGCGCGGGTGGGAAGGCGGGCCGCGGATGACGGCGCTCGCCGCCGCGACCGGGGGCGAGAGCGTCGGCACGCCGGCGCTGTGGGTGGGCTTCACCGTCTTCGTGCTGCTGATGCTGGCGCTCGACCTCGGCGTCTTTCACCGGAAGACCCACGAGGTCGGCCTCGAGGAGTCGCTGGTCTGGACCTTGGTGTGGATCTGCCTGTCGATGATCTTCAACGCCGGCGTCTGGTTTTGGTTCGGGCAGCAGCCGGCGGTCGAGTTCCTCACCGCCTACGTCATCGAGAAGGCGCTCTCGGTCGACAACATCTTCGTCTTCCTGGTGGTGTTCTCGGCCTTCGCCGTGCCGCCCAGGCTCCAGCACCGGGTGCTCTTCTGGGGCATCTTGGGCGCGCTGGTGATGCGGGCCCTCTTCATCGTCCTGGGCTCGGCGCTCCTGCACCGCTTCCACTGGGTCATCTACCTCTTCGGCGCCTTCCTGGTGTTCACCGGGGTGAAGCTGTTGGTGAAGAAGGAGACCGAGGTGCACCCGGAGAAGAACCCCCTCTTCCTGTTCTTCCGGCGCTACGTGCGCTCGGTGCCCGACTTCCGCGACGGGCACTTCACCATCGTCGAGGCCGGCAAGCGCTACGCCACCCCGCTGCTCTTGGTGCTGGTGTCCATCGAGGCGACGGACATCCTCTTCGCGGTGGACTCCATCCCCGCCATCTTCGCGGTCACCCTGGACCCATTCATCGTCTACACCTCGAACATCTTCGCGCTCTTGGGCCTCCGGGCGCTGTACTTCGCGCTCGCGGGCATGGTGGGCCGGTTCCACTACTTGAACGTCGGGCTCGCGGTGGTGCTCCTGTTCGTCGGCGCGAAGATGCTCGTCTCCGGCGTGTACGCGATGCCGGTGGTAGCGTCGCTGTTGGTCATCGTGGCGGTGCTCGGCATCTCCATCGTGGCGTCGCTTCTGAGGAAGGTGCCTGCGCCGGGCCACGATCTTCCTCCCCCAGGCCCCCCGGCGAGGAGCAGCTCATGAGCATCGTGTGCGGCACGGACTTCTCGGAGCACGCGCAGGCGAGCGCGCGCGTCGCGGCGGCGATGGCCAAGGCGCTGGGGCGCCCCCTCTCCCTGGTGCACGCCGGCGAGGCGCTGCAGGTGGAGCGGGAGCGCGGGGCACGAGGCGCGCTGACGGCGACGCTCGAGGACGAGGCCCGCAAGCTGGCGGAGAAGACGGGCGCCACGGTCGAGGCGGTGCTCGAGGCGGGGCCGGCCGACGAGGGGCTCTTGCGCGTGGCCGGCCGGGTGAAGGCGCGCCTGGTGGTGGTCGGCTCGCTCGGCGACCGCAAGCAGCACCGCTGGCTCTTGGGCAGCGTCGCCGAGCGCGTGGCCCAGTCGTCGCCGGTGCCGGTGCTGGTGGTGCGCGACGCCGAGCGCCTCGAGGCCTGGGCGTCCGGCGCGGGAGGGCGCCTGCACGTCATGGTGGGCGTCGAGCGCACCGAGGGCTCGCTCCTGGCGCTGCGCTGGGCCAGCGAGCTGCGGGCCATCGGCGCCGTCGCGCTCACGGTGGTGGAGGTGGTGTGGCCTCCCGAGGAGCAGAAGCGCCTGGGCGTGCCTCCGCCGGTGCCGCTCGATCACCTGCGGCCCGAGCTCGAGGCGACGCTCCGCGCGGAGCTCGAGCGTTGGGCGCTCGCCGCCGGGAGCCTGGGCGACGCGAGCTTCCTGGTGTCGGGGGGCTTCGGCCGCGTCGACGCGCACCTCGCCCAGCTCTCCTCGAAGGCCGAGGCCGACCTCCTGGTGGTGGGCACGCACCAGCGCGCCGGCGTGGCGCGGCTGTGGCAGGGCTCGGTGTCGCGGGGCGTGCTGCACGGCGCGGCGATGAGCGTGGCCTGCGTGCCGCTGCCGGGCGCGTCGAGGCCCTGACGCTTTGGAGCCGGTCGGCCCGAGTCACCACCGTTCAGGCTGAGCGGAGTCGAAGCCTGCCGACTGCGCGGCGGGCTCCAGGAAACCACCGCCGCCTCCCACCAGATGTGCTGTGGTCCCGGTGGGAGGCGGAATGGTGCTCGCAGTCTCGGCCGTGACGCTGGCGGCGCTGGCCGGCGTGCCCACCTTGGCGGCGCCCGAATACTCGACGGTGGCGGTCGACAAGGACGTCGGGCGCTTCGCCTCCGAGCACGTCGCCCAGCAGCTCGGGACCTACGGCTTTCACGTGGTGACGGCGAAGGAGATGGGCGCGCTCATCGGCGCCGAGCGCGAGCGGCAGCTGCTCAACTGCGACAGCTCGGGCTGCCTCGCCGAGCTGGGCGACGCGCTGGGCGCCGAGGGCATCATCCTGGGAGAGCTGGCGCGCCTCGGGAAGCACATCCAGCTGAACGTGAAGGTGGTCGGCTCCCGCGGCACCGGCACGCGAGCCAGCTTCTCCAAGCGCCTGTCGGGTGACGACCAGCTCCTCGAGGCGCTCGACGAGGCGGCGAAGGTGCTGGCCGAGCAGCTCGGCGCGCCCCGGGTCGAGGCCGTCGCCAGCGCCAGCGGCCCCAGCCGGCTCCGCGCGCCGGTGATCGCCCTCGGCGCCGTGGCCCTGGTCGGGCTCGCCGGCGGCGGCGTGCTCACCGCGCAGGCGGCCGCCGTCGACACCTCGCTCCGCGCGCCGCTCGGGGCGGGGATGACGCCGTACTCCCCTCAGCAGACCGCGGACCTGGTGGCGCGCGGCAAGGGCCTCCAGCTCGGCAGCGCGCTCGCCTACGGGGTGGGCGCGGCGGCGGCGGTGGCGTCCATCGCCCTCTTCGCCGTGGGGCCGGGCACGCCGGCTGCGCCCACCGTGACGGCGCTGGCCGGGCCCCAAGGCTTCGGCGTGTTCATCGGAGGAGCGTTTCCATGAGGCGGTGGTGGCTCACGTCGGCGCTGCTCTGCGGCGCCTGCTTCGACTTCGACCAGGCCGCGCAGGTGTGCCGAGACTCGGGGCGGTGCGAGTCGGCGGACGGCGGCGGCGGCGAGGCGGCCGACGCCGGGACCCTCGACGGCGGCGCTCCCGATGCAGGCGGGGCCGACGCCGGCACGCTCTACGCGCCCATCGCCTTCACCTCCACCGGCTTCGCCTGGGACTACCCCTTCCCCATGGGCGGCGGGCTCACCGCGCTCGCCCCGGTCGACGACGACGAGCTGTACGCGGTGGGCGACGACGACGTGCTGGTGCACTACGCGCGCGGCGCGTGGACGGTGAGCCACCTGCCCTCGCCGTGGGACCCGCCCACCACCGCGAGGTGCCTGTTGCGCTTCGCCGACGGCGGGCTGTGGGCCTTCGACACCAGCTCGTCGGCCTACCTCTCCAAGCCGGGGGGCGGCTTCTCGGTCTTCACCCAGGCGCCCCCCACGGCGATGGAGGCCTCGCGGTGTGCGCTGAGCGACCAGGGCCTGCCGTGGATCGGCGGCAAGAAGCACGACGACCCGACTCCGAGCATCGGCCCCGGCATCCAGGAGGGCGTGCTCGCACCACGCGACGTCTGGTACTCGCCGGGGCCGCCGAGCACGGCCGGCTTCGTGCGCGCCCTCGACCCCTCGGGGCTCGCGCTGGTGTCGGACCAGCGCGTCCTCCAGCGCCTCGCCGACGGCGGCTGGACGGAGCTGGCCAACCTCGGTGGCGGCTACTACCCGGCCGGAGCCATCCTGCGCGTCGATCCGTCGACGGCCTGGGTGGTGGGCTCGGACGACTCGTCCTTCGTGGTGACGCTCGACGGCGGCGTGACGCGGTTCCCGGTTCCCGGCCCCAGCAGCTCCTTCACCGGGACTTGGTCCTCGCTGCTCTCCGACGGCCCCGACGTCGTCATCGGAGGCGGCCCCGGCGTGTTGCGCTGCCCCTCGGCCGACCCGAGCGCGTGCACGTCGGAGTACGGCGATCCCCACCGGACGCTCTTCGCCCTCGCCCGGGGCAAGAGCGCGCTGTTCGCCGTCGGGTGGAATGGGCAGATCCTGCGCAAGCCACCGGACGCGGGGTGGCAGGCCCTCGCGCCCGGCGCGCGGACGCACGTGTACGCGCTCTGGCAGGACGGCGACGGCACCCTCTGGGCCGGGGCAGACGACGGGTGGCTCCTGCACCGGACGGCCTCCGGCTGGGTGGAGCGCCAGCTCCCCGGCACCGGCACCATCTTCGGCGTCACCCGCACCAGCGGCGGCACGCTCTGGGTGGCCGGGGACGAGCTCCTCGCGAGCGTCGACGACGTCGGGCCGGTGTCCGCCACCATCGAGCGACCCGACGGCGGCACCTTCACGCTCGAGCCCGGGTCCGGCGCCAGCCTCAACAGCATTGCGGGCACGGAGCCGGGGAACACCTGGGCCGTCGGCATGAAGGGCCTGCTCCTCGGCTGGGACGGGACGACCTGGCGCCAGGTGCCGGTTCCCCCGAGCGTGAGCTTCAGTGAGGTGTGGGTCTCCGATGGGGGCACCGCCTGGGCGGTCGGGGGCTACAACACCCGGGCCGTGTACTTCTTCGACGGCGCGGCCTGGAGTGACCGGACGCCCACGAGCGCCTCGAGCAAGGACCTCTTCACGGTGTGGGGCGCCGGCCCCCGGGAGGTCTTCGTCACCGGGTTCGAGAACGACGGCCTCCACTTCCTCCCCGATGGCGGCGTCAAGCAGTGGGCCCTGGGCAACGGCAACTTCTCCGTCTCCTCGATGACGGGCCGGGTCCGCGGCGACGGAGGCATCGAGCTGTGGGGCCTGATGGGCGACCTGGTGGCCCACGCCCGCGGGCCGCTCGCCAACGCGACGCTGACGCAGCTCTCGACCGGCGTGGGCTACGCCAACCTCGTCCGCCTCTACGGCGACACGCTCTGGGTGACCGGCCCGCGCTACGACGGCAACTCGGGCTTCGTGGTGTCCCTCGACGCCGGGCGGTAGCCGGCGGCGTCGCTCAGAAGCGCCCGCTGAGCGAGAGCCCCGAGCCGCCCGGCACGAGCGCCACGCCCACCGAGACCTTGGGTGCCTCGAGTCGCTCGGCCGCCGGGTTGCTCGCGAACATCCACACGCCGAGCCCGAGCGCGACGGCGCCGGCCCCGGCCAGGGCGTAGCCGAGGCCAAAGTCGGTGCGCACCGAGGACGCGAGCGCGTCGAGCTGGGCCTGGGTGACGTCGAGGGGGTCGGCCGCCGCGTAGCGCTGGTAGGTGCCGGACCCGCGGACGAAGAAGAAGGCCGCCCCGCCGCCGGCCGCGAGCCCCGCTGCCGTCGCCGCGAGGGCCCCCAGCCGGCGCGCGCGCGCCTCGACCTCCAAGGCGTCGTAGCGCTCGAGCACCAGGCCCACCCGCGTGGTGCGCCCGGCCACCAGCTCGACCTCGGTCTCGAAGGGCGGGTAGTCGGCGCCCTCCGCGCGGAGCTGGTGCTTGCCGAAGACCTTCACCGGCACAGGCTGGAGCGGCGTCTTGCCCACGAAGCGATCGTCCAGGAAGACGTTCACCCCCGGCGCCTGGTTGACGAGGTGCAGGGTCGCCGACTCGGACAACAGCTGCGAGACGAGCGTGCCGGCCTGCGCGGTGAGCTGCTCCGCCGAGCTCGCGCGCACCAAAGCGCGGCTGACGACCTGCACCCGCGCGTTGTCCACCAGCGAGGCCTGCGCCAGGAGCGAGCCGCCCACCTTGTCGACGCTGCCCACCACCAGCCAGCGCGCGTCGAGCGTGGTCGCCAGGTGCGTCAGGCAGTCCTCGTCGCCGCAGCCGGCGAGCTGGCGCTGCCGCTCGTAGCCGACCAGCGCGGTCATGGCCTCCTGGCTCACCACCTCGTCGGCGCCCGCGCGAGCGAGCTCGGCCGTCACCAGGCGGGTCAAGGTGATGGCCAGCGACGGGTCGGCGCCGCCGTTGGCCTTCAGGTCCATCACCGCCACCTTGCCCTTGAGCGGCGCGGCGAGGGCGGTCAGCGGGAGAAGGAGGAGCAGGAGCGCGCGCGTCGTCATGGTCAGGGCACCTCGTCCGCGCCGCGATCGACCGCGCTCCCCGAAGGCCGCGGCGTGCCGTCGAGGTCCAAGCCCGGCACCAGCGGGTCCGCAAGGCCCGTGTCCTGGCAAGGCGAGCCGCTGGCGGGCAGGTGCCCGTCGCCGGTGGCGAAGGAGGCGAGCTGGCAGTCGGCGGTCTGGTTGCCGGATCCACCCGCCGCCGCGCCCGCGAAGCCGGTGTCGAGGTCGGCGACGGTGTTGCCGCCGCAGCCGCCGCAGCAGGCCTCGCAGCTGTACTGCTCCACGCCGAAGACGGTGTTGTTCTTCATGCGCAGCTCGGCGCTCGCGTCCTGGAAGAGCACGCGGCGAAAGCCCTGGATGTAGTTGTTGGTGGCGAAGCTGAGGCCCGTCGCCGGGCAGCCGCTCCCGCCGCCGCAGTAGCCGTCCCGGCGGAACATGAACGCGACGTACGAGCTCGCGGTCTGGGCGTTGTAGGCCGCCGTGGTGCCGAGGATGGTGTTGTTCACGAACGAGAGCCCGCCGGTGCTGAAGAGGTCGAAGAGCACGGCGATGTTGGGCGGCGGAGCGGTGCAGCACAGGCCCACCCCGAGCGAGTTCCCCTTGAACCACATCAGGTTCCCCACGAACGACGCGCTCTGGCTCTCGCCCTGGTGCACGAGCTGCACCAGCGAGGCGGTGGCGTTGCCCTCGGCGACCAGGCGGCTCCGCTCGAAGACGACGTCGCTGCCCGAGCCGTTCAGCTCGACGGTCACGTTCTGCGAGACCACGGTGGCGCTGGCCTGCCGAATGGCCGGCACGGTGGTGAGCCGCGAGGAGACGAAGCGCACCCCGGTGGAGCCGCGGACGTAGGCGGCGGCGTTGTACTTGCTCCGGCCCGCGGTGACGTCGAGGCGCTCGAAGAGCACGGGGCCGGTGGTGTCGTGTACCCACACCGCCAGCGTGCTGTCGTCGCGGGCGGTGCTGCCCTGCGCGTCCACCACCAGGTCGCTCGCGTTCACCCGGCAGCCGGCGCACTCCACCGCGGCGAGGGTGGCCGGCGCGCCGGCGTCGAGGCCGGTCGAGCCGTAGACGGTGAGCCCGGCCACGGTGCCGACCTTGACGCTCGTGCCGGTGAGCTTGAGCGCCACCAGGTCCGCCGGGCCGGCCTGCACCACCGTGCCGCTCGCCGCCGTCGCGCACAGCCACTGCGATGGGTCGCACCCGCCGGTGACCGAGACCGGCGCGGGGATGGTGGCGGGGCCGTAGACGCCGTTGGCGACCAAGACCGGCTTGGGCACCGCGAGGGCCGCCGACGCGTCGACGCCCGCCTGGAGCGTCTTGAAGGGCCGCGCCCGGGTGCCGTCGCAGGGAGGGCTCGCGCCGCAGGTGGCGGAGACGTCGACGAAGAGGTGGGTGGCGTCGGTGGGCAGCACGGTGAACGCCGTGGTCGCGCTGGACGACGCGCGGCCGTCGGAGACGTCGAGCCTCAGCTGCACCGCCTTGCCCACCGCCGAGCCGCCGTCGGGGAAGCTGAGCGGCGCGACGATGGTGGGCCTGGCGGCGAGAGGGCTCGGAGAGAACACCAGGCCCGGGAGCGACGGCGAGGACCACGCGTACTGCAGCGAGGTGGAGGACGTCTCGAGGTCCGAGCTCTGGGTCGCGTCGAGCTGCACCACCGTGGCCGCTCCGGCGGTGGCGGGCGCGGCGGCGACGGCCACCGGGGCGGTGTTGTCCACCACCACCTGCACCGTCGCGGGCGCGCTGCCGGCGTCCTCGTCGTCGAAGGTGACGAGCTCGAAGAGGAGCGGCTGCTTGAGGGGCCCGGCGACGGCCTGCACCTGCGCCGCGCTCGCGCCTCCGTCGAAGCTGGCCTGCCCCTGCTTCACCCGCCAGCGGTAGCCGAGCGAGACCGGGCCGTCGGGGTCCGTCGAGCCGGCGGCGGAGAGCGTGAAGGCCTCGCCGGCGCTGGCCGTCGCCACGCTGGAGGAGGCCACCGCGACGGGCGGCTGGTTGAGCGAGCTGACCGTGACCGCGACCGGCGCGCCGCGCGCCTGGCCGTCGAAGGGCACCACCGCGAGCTGGTAGGCGCCCTTCCCCTGAGGGACGAAGCGGGTGGTGCCGTCGGGCAGGCTGGTGAGCGAGTACGGGTGAGGGTTGGCGGAGACGCTCCACTCCAGGGAGACGGAGTCGCCGTCGGGGTCGGCGGCGCTCGCGGCGAGCGTGAGCGGCTGGGTGTTGAGCGTCGACTGGGCCGGCGCGGTCGCGGTGGGCGGGTTGTTGTCGGCGGAGACGATGACGCGCCAAGGCGCGCTCTCGGCCTCGCCGTCGCTGGCCACCACCGCGAGGGTGTAGAGCCCGCGGGCCTTCGGCGTGAGGGTGACGGTGCTGGTGGCGGCGCCGGTGAGCAGCGGCAGGGGCGCCCCTGGCGGCGCGGCCTCGAGCCGCCAGGAGAAGGTGGCGGTGTCGTCGGGGTCAGCGTCGGTGGCCTGCGCGGTGACGGAGATGGCGGTGCCGTTCGGGCCCGAGGCGGTGGCCGGCGCGGTGGCGACGGGCGCGACGTTGAGAGCGCGCACCACCACGGTCGCCGCGAGGCTCTTGGCGCCACGCTCGTCGGTGACGACGTAGCTGAGCGAGTACAGGCCCTTGAGCCTGGGCGTGAAGATGGGGCTCGCGGTGTCGGCGGCGGAGAGCGTCCACGGCATGGGGCGCGCGCTCGTCGCCGGCGAGGCGGTGACGGTCCAGGCGTGGCCGGTGATGGCGTCGCCGTCGGCGTCCTCCCCGTGGCCGGAGAGGAGGACCTGGCTGCCGGTGGCGACGTCGCGCGCGTCGGGCGGGATGGCGACGGGGCGGGTGTTGAAGTCGACGACCACCCGGACGTAGGCGGGGGCCGAGTCCTGGCGGCCGTCGTTGACGGTGAGGCTGAAGAGCAAGGTCTGCGCGCGCCCGTCGGCGGTGAAGGTGGTGACGGGCGCGTCTTGGGCCCCGAGCGCGACCGGCGTGCCGGCGAGCTGCGCCCAGCGAAAGGTGAGCGCTCTGCCCTCGGGGTCCGAGCTCTTCGAGCCATCGAGCGTCACCTCCACGCCCGCGGCGACGGCGCCCTGGGGCGAGGCCTCCGCGATGGCGGTGGGCAGCGCGTTCGGCTGCGCCTTCTTGTCGAGCGGCGGACAGGCCGCGCACACCGCCAGCGCCAGGATCGAGACGACGCGCTTCATGAGCCCTCCCTCCAGAAGAGACGGAGGTTAGCCGGGCCACGCGTTCGGGCGGGGCGATTTGTCGCGCCAGGGAACGTCGCAAGCGTTGCGGTCTGCGAGGCCCTGGCCGCGAAGCGCGCACGAAACACCGAGAGGCGGCCCAGCGGCCCTGGGGGCACAGCCCTTGCTCGGTCAGGCCCCATGGCCACGCACATCGCGCACGAGCCGAGAGAGGCCGGGCGCTTCCATCGCCTCTTGGTGTGCCTCGATCGCTCGGCGACCGCCGAGAACGTGCTGCCCCTGACCGCCCACCTGGCGACGCTCGACCGCGCCCCCATCACCCTGACGCACGTGCTCGAGAGCTCGAGCGACGAGGCGAGCCAGACCCCGCCCTCCACGCTGCGCTGGGAGATCGTGCGCCACGAGGCCAACGCGTACCTGGAGCACACCGCCGAGGGCCTGCGCGAGAGCGGCCTCGCCGTCGAGAGCCGGGTGGTGGAGGGCGCGCCGGCCCAGGGCGTGGCGGCGCTGTCGGAGGCGCTGGGGGTCGACCTGCTCGTGCTCTCCACCCGGGGAGAGAACATCGCTGCCAGCGCGGACATGGGCAGCCTCGGCGGCACCGCCGGGAAGATCCTCTCCATGGCGAAGCGGGCCGTGCTCGTGTTCCCCGCCGGCCGCCCCGCCACCCGCGTGCCCCTCGGGCGCATCCTGGTGCCGCTCGACGGCAGCCTGCGCAGCGAGAGCGTGCTCGGCGTGGCGCTCAGGCTCGCCCGCGCGGACCTGGCCGAGCTCGTCATCGCCCACGTCGTGCCCGACCCCATTCGCACCGAGGTGCTGTCGACCACCGAAGACCTCGAGCTCGCCCAGCGCCTCGCCGACCACCTCGCCCGCCGCGCCGAGGAGTACCTGGAGCGCGTGCAGCGGCAGCTCGCCGCCGGCGGCGCCAAGGTCCGCACCGCGGTCACCCGCGCCACCGACCACCGCGAGGGCCTCATCTCGCTCGCCACCTCGGAGCAGATCGATCTCATCGTCGTCTCCGCGCACGGCTCGGTCTGCAACCCGAGGCGACGCTTCGGCAGCGTCACCACCCACCTGTTGGCGCACTCCACCGCGCCGGTGCTCGTGCTCCAAGACCTCGTGCGCGCGCCGTCGGCCGAGCACGTTCCCGAGTCCTCCCGCTTGCCCTCGCGATCGCTCGATGCCACGTCAGGCCTCACCGTCTGAGGCCGCCGCCCGCGACGAGCGCGCGTTGGCGCCCGCCGAGGCGACCGGCCCCACCACCCTCGCCCAGCGCCACGGGCAGGTGCGGCCCACCGGCGCGCGCTTCGTCGGCCCCACCGAGCTCGACGCGCTCGAGGGCGACCTCGCTCAGGCCCGCGAGCGGCTCAAGGACCTGGGCCGCGAGGACGCCCCGGCGCGCATCGCCGCCGAGTGGCTCTTCGACAACGACTACGTGCTCAAGCGCGTCTTCCGCCAGCTGCGCGAGGAGCTCCCGCTCGGCTTCCAGCGGCGCCTGCCCCAGCTCATCGGCAGCGGCCGGCCCCGCGCCCTGGTGCTCGCCGAGGCGCTGTACCCCGACGACGGCCCCGAGCTCGACGTCGACGAGCTCGAGGCCTACCTGCGCGAGTACCAGGCGAGCACCGCGCTCACCATCGCCGAGCTGTGGGCGCTGCCCGGCCTCGTGCGCCTGGTGATGCTCTCGCGCTGCCGGGCCGCCCTCGCCCTCGCCCTCGCCGAGACCGGCGCCACCGAGCCCAAGGTCGATCCCGGCCGGGCCGCCGGGCGGCTGGTGCGCTCCTTGCGAATCCTCGCCGAGGTCGACTGGAAGGAGCTCTTCTGCCGCCACAGCGCGACCGAGGCGGTGCTCGGCGAAGACCCGGCGCGGGCCTACCTGGAGATGGACTTCGAGACGCGCGACGCCTACCGGCAGGCGGTCGAGCAGCTCGCGTTCGAGTCGAAGCACACCGAGCTGGAGGTGGCGCAGGCGGCCCTCGACGCCGCGCGGGGCGGCCCCCCCGACGGGCGGCACGATCACGTCGGCGAGTGGTTGGTGGGAAAGGGCCGCCGCGCGCTGGAGCGGACCCTGCACGCCAACGGCAGGAGCCTCGAGCGGGCGCTGCTCGATCACCCCCACGCGGCGCTCTTCGGCCTGATGCTCTTCGGCCAGCTCGCCTGCCTCGTGCCGGTGGTGCTCCTCTGCGCCTGGGCGGGCCTCTCGCTGCCGCTCGCCCTGGTGGTGATCGCCCTGACCTGGCTGCCGTCGACGATCCCGTCGGAGACCCTCGCGCACGGGCTCCTCTCCAAGCTGGTGCGGCCGCGCCTGTTGCCCAAGCTCGACTTCTCCCAGGGCATTCCGGCCCGGTGGCGCACTCTGGTCGCGGTGCCCACCCTGCTCGGCACGCCGCAGGAGCTCGATCGCCTGCTCGAGCTCCTCGAGGGACACTACCTCTCGAACCCCGACCCCGAGCTCCGCTTCGCGCTCCTCACTGATCACCTCGACGCCCGGGAGCCTCTGAGCGGCGACGCCGACGGCCGCCTGGCGCGCGTGGAGGCCGGCATCCGCGCGCTGAACGTGCGCTACGGCACCCAGGGGCCCGGGCCCTTTCACCTGTTGCACCGCGCCCCCAGGTGGAACCCGTCGGAGCGCGCCTGGATGGGCTGGGAGCGCAAGCGCGGCAAGCTCGAGGAGCTGAACCGGCTGCTCCGCGGCGCCGAGGACACCTCCTACTCGGTGCACGTGGGCGACCCGGAGGGGCTCGAGGGCGTCGCCTTCGTCCTCACCCTCGACAGCGACTCCCAGCTCACGCCCGGCGCGGCGAGCCGGCTGGTGGGGGCGCTCGCCCACCCGCTCAACCGCCCGCGCGCCGACGGCCCCCGCCGGGTGCACGCCGGCTACACGGTGATTCAGCCGCGCGTGGAGATCAGCCCCAAGAGCGCCCGGCGCTCGCTCTTCAGCCGCCTCTGTTCCGGCGACATCGGCATCGACATCTACTCGTCGAGCGTCTCCGAGACCTACCAGGACCTCTTCGGCGAGGGCATCTACGCGGGCAAGGGGCTCTACGACGTCGACGCCTTCCAGGCGTGCCTCGCGGACCGCGTGCCCGAGAACGCGCTGGTGAGCCACGATCTCTTCGAGGGCATCCACGGGCGCGTGGCGCTGGCCTCCGACGTGGTGGTGTACGAGGAGTTCCCGCCCCACTACCTGGGCTGGCTCCAGCGCATGCACCGCTGGGTGCGCGGCGACTGGCAGCTCGTGCCGTGGCTCTTCCCCTGGGTGCCGTCGGCGAAGGGCCTGGTGAAGAACGAGCTCGCGGCCCTCGATCGCTTCAAGATCGTCGACAACCTGAGGCGCAGCCTGCTCCCGCTCGGCCTGGTGGCGCTGTTGGCCCTGGGGTGGCTCCTGGCGCCGGCGTGGGCCTGGCTCGTCTCGCTCGCCGCCCTGCTCGCGCCCGGCGCCGCGCCCATCTGGGCCCTCTTCGACACCCGGGTGCTGCCGCGCCGCGAGCTCTCCCGCTGGTTCCTCGCCCTCTCCTTCGCCCCGGTAGAGGCCCTCACCGCCCTGGACGCCATCGTCCGCGCCGTGGTGCGCATGGTGTGGACGCACCAGCAGCTGTTGCAGTGGACCACCGCCAGCGAGGCCGAGCGGCTGCACGAGGGCGCGAGCGTGTGGCGGTACGCGAGGCGCCTCTGGGCCGGGCCGGCCGTGGCGGTGGCGCTGGCGGTGAGCCTCCTCGCCCTGGCGCCCTCCGCCCTCCCCTGGGCCACGCCGTGGCTCGTGCTCTGGCTGATGTCCCCCGAGCTGGCGCGGCGCCTCTCCCGGCCAGTGCCGGCGGTGAAGGAGTCGCTCGACGCGCGCGACGAGGAGACCTTGCGCGAGGTGGCCCGCCGCACCTGGCTCTTCTACGAGACCTTCGTCGGCCCCGGCGACCACTGGCTGCCGCCCGACCACTTCCAGGAGCAGCCGCTGGGCGTCGCGGCCCACCGCACCTCGCCCACCAACATCGGCATGCTCCTGCTCTCCGAGCTCTCGGCCTACGACCTGGGCTACCTGGGCCCGGTGCAGCTCGCCTCCTGGGTCGGCAACACCCTGGACTCGGTGGAGCGGCTGGAGCGCCACCGCGGCCACCTCTTCAACTGGTACGACACCCAGACCCTGGCGCCGCTCGAGCCGCGCTACGTCTCCACCGTCGACAGCGGGAACCTCGCCGGCGCGCTGCTCGCCCTGGCGGTGGGGTGCGAGCGCATCGCCCTGGACCCGCCGGTGCGCGCGGCGACCCGGCAGGGGCTCCTCGACGTGGCCCGCCTCCTCGAGAAGGCGGTGGCGGCGTGGGCCTTCGGCCAGCGCACTGGGCCCTGCGCGGCGGCCCGAGAGCGCGTGGGCGAGCTGGTGGCGCTGCTCGCCGGGGCCAAGGCGATGGACCGGGCGCTGGTGGAGCGGGTGCGCGCCGAGACCTCGGGCATCGAGATGCGCCTCCTCGAGGGCCTCAAGAGCGACGCCTCGCCGCACCACGACCCGGCGCTGCTCAAGGACCTCCGCGTCTGCTTCGATCGGCTGACCGAGCAGCTCGCCGAGGCGGAGTGGTGCTTCCAGGTGCTGGTGCCGAAGGAGCTCGACGCCGAGGCGCTGACGCTGGAGACGCTGGGCGTCCACGCGGAGAAGGTCGCGCAGGAGAAGCCCGGGCTCGCCTTCGCGCTGGCCCGCGCCGGGGCCGAGGCCTCGACCCTGGTGGCGCGCTTCGGCGAGCTCGCCCGGAGAGCCCGCGCCTTCGCCCACGCGATGGACTTTCGCTTCCTCTACGACCCGAGCCGCCGCTTCTTCCACGTGGGCTTCAACCTCACCGCCGATCGCCTCGATCCCCACCACTACGACCTGCTCGCCTCGGAGGCCCGCCTCACCAGCTTCCTGGCGGTGGTGTGGCGGCAGGTGCCGCTCAAGCACTGGTTCGAGCTCGGCCGCCCGCTCACCTCCACCCCGGGCGGCGCGCGGGCGCTGCTCTCCTGGGGCGGCTCGATGTTCGAGTACCTGATGCCGCCCTTGCTGATGAGGAGCCACGAGGACACGCTCCTGCACCAGAGCTGCGAGGCGGCCATCGATCGGCAAGTCGCCTGGGGCAAGCACAACGGCATCCCCTGGGGGGTCTCCGAGAGCGGCTATGCCTTCCTCGACGGGCGGAAGCAGTACCAGTACCGCGCCTTCGGCGTCCCGGGCCTGGGCCTGCGCCGCGGGCTCGAGGAGGACCTGGTGGTCGCGCCCTACGCCTCGCTGCTGGCGGTGGCGCGGCGGCCGAAGACGGTGGCGAAGAACGTCGAGGCGCTCGAGGCCATCGGCATGCTCGGCCAGTACGGGCTCTACGAGGCGGCCGACTTCCACGCCCAGCGCGCGCCCGGTCACCGGCCGGCCCGGGTGCAGTCGTACATGGCCCACCACCACGGCATGAGCCTGGTGGCGCTGACCAACGCCTTGTGCGCCGACTCGATGATCGAGCGCTTCCACGCCGACCCCAAGGTGCGCAGCGGCGCGCTCTTGCTCGACGAGCGGGTGCCGGCGGAGGCCCGGGTGGAGGAGCTCCTCACCGAGCCGACCGGCAGCGCCGACGTGGCGCTCACGCCCGCCCCCGCGCTGCCGGGCTGGGAGCCCGACCCGACCACCCTCGACGTGTGGGCGCTGGGCAACGATCGACTCACCTCGTTCGTCACCGGCGACGGCGGCGGGGGCCTCAAGTGGCGCGACCTGGCGGTGACGCGCTGGGAGCCCGACCCGGTCACCGACGGCCACGGCGTCTTCGTCTGGGTGCAGGACGTGGAGACTTCGGAGCTCTTCGGCGTCACCGCCGCCCCCTTCGGCAAGGCGCCCCAGAACGCCGCCGCGCGCTTCGAGCCCGGCGTGGTGGAGTTCAGCGCGCGCCACCAGGAGCTCGCCTTGAGGCTGCGCATCACCGTGGCCTCGCGCGACGACGTCGAGCTGCGCGAGCTGGAGATCACCAACATCGGCAGCCGCCGCCGCGCGGTGCGGGTCGTCGGGTGCCTCGAGCCGGTGCTGGAGCCCGAGCGCCAGATGGGCCGCCACCCCGCCTTCTCCAAGCTCTTCCTGCGCTGCTCGCCGGAGCCGGAGCTGGCGGGGGCGCTGGTGTCGCGGGTGGCGCGGGAGGAGGCGCCGGCGCCGGTGCTCTTGTTCCGCATGATCGGCGATCCGACGAGCCCGCCCAGGCTCCTCGAGCTCGATCGCGCCGCGTTCCTGGGGAGGCGCGGGTCGTTCCGGGCGCCGCGCGGGCTCACCCCGGCGCTCTTCGACGCCGCGCGGGCCGAGCGCAAGGGGCTCGCCGCGCCGAGCGAGGCCGAGGCCGCGGGCCCTCGCGGCCACACCCTCGATCCGCTCCTCACCGTGGGGGCCGAGCTCGAGCTCCCCCAGGGCTCGCGCCAGGCCGTGACGCTGGTCACCGCGCTGGCGCCCACCCGCGCGGAGGTGCTGGAGCTCGCGCGCCGCTTCGCCTCGCCACCGGCGGTGCGCTGGACCTTCGAGGACAGCGAGCGCTCGGCGGCGCGGCGGGCGCAGCGCCTCGGCCTGCCGGTGGGCCTGCTGCCGTCGGCGCAGCGGCTGCTCACCGCCGCGCTCTCGTCCCAGCCGG
>JBBIOE010000011.1:0-63969 GCA_037443525.1 Archangiaceae bacterium
GGAGGTGAGCCAGGTGAAGCCCAGCGCCAGCACCGCGTGAGCCACCGTGGCGATGGCCACGAAGAGGGCATAGGAGCCGCGCGAGCGCCCGTCGAGCAGCTGGCCCGCGCCGCGCACGAAGAGGAAGGCCAGCACCGCCAGGAAGGGGAAGAGCCCGGTGGGCCGGCCGGTGAAGACGTCGAGCAGGTAGCCCACCGCGAAGGCCGAGAACGCGCCCTCCAGGGTCGTGGCGCGCAAGGCCAGGTAGACGACGAGCGCCATGCTCACGTCGACGTGCACCACCTCGAGCCCGAAGGTCTTGACCAGCACGCTCTCCACGGAGAGCAGCACGAGCGCCAGCGCGCTGAAGGACAGGAACTTCATCGCGCCCCGCCCTTCTCCGCGGCGGCCGCGGGCAGCAAGGCCCCGGTCGGCACCACCAGCACCTCCTCGAGGCGGTGGAGCTCGACCGCCGGGGCGATCTCCCCGGTGAGGAACATGCCCACCGACGGCCGCTTGACGCCGTGGAGCGCCCCCACCAACAGCCCGCGCGGGAAGACGCCGTCGGTGCCGGCGGTGACGATGGCGTCCTGGTCCTGCGCGTCATCGTCCTTGAGAACGAACTCCAGGGACAGCTGCTTCCCGTCGCCCGCGCCGGAGGCGGTGCCGCGCACTCGCGAGCGCTGGGTCACCACGCCGATGCGGCTCGCCGGGTCGGTGAGCAGCATCACGTCGGCCGAGCCGCCCACCACCCGCACCACCTGCCCCACCACCGCGCCCATCGGCACGCCGTCCTTGGACACGACCGGCGTCAGCACCGCCATGCCGGCGTGCACCCCGTCCCTCTCGCCGCGATCGATGCGCAGCGAATGGAACTGCGGCGAGGGATTGAGGCCCACCACCCGGGCGAAGATCTCCTGCTCGACGGTGCCGCCCAGGTAGTCCAGCGCGCGGCGCAGCCGCTCGTTCTCCGCCCGGGCCTCCTTGAGCGCGTTCACGTCGGCCCGGGCCTCGGCCAGCGCCACCCGGCACTCTCCGACCTCCTCGTGAGCGCCTCGCAAGGCGACGTAGCCCGAGGCCGCCCCTCCGATGCCGTCGGCCACCCAGGTCAGCGCGCCCTGCAGCGGCGAGGAGAGCGCGAGGACGAAGCGGTCGACGAGATTCGGCTCGCGGCCCTTGTGCCCGCTGGCCAGGAAGCTGCCCAACGGCAGGAGGAGCAGAATCCCCACCACGAGGGGCTCCCGATGGCGCGTGAGGAAGCGAAACATGAGGTTCAGGGGTCCCGGGGGCTCAAAGCCCTTGCATGTTGTGGGGGCCGATCCTACAGGTCAAGCCTTCGAACTAACCAACCGCCGGTAAGGTATGAGCGAACCCGCCGAAACCCGCAAACTCGGTCAGTACTTCTTCATCTTCATGCTCGCCGCGCTGTTCGCGGTGCAGTGGAGCCCGGCTGCCAAGGGCTGTGACAAGACCGGCAAGCTGCCCGACGCGGAGTCGGCGGCGACGGTCAACGGCAAGGAGATACCCCTGCGCGAGTTCGCCAGGCGGTACAACGCCCAGCTCGAGGGCATGCGCCGCCAGGGCATGCCGGCCGAGTTCGCCAAGCAATTCGGCATGGACAAGCAGGTCATCGACAGCCTGGTGGACCTCGAGCTCATCGCCCAGGCCGCCGACGCCCGGGGCATTCGCGCCACCGACGAGGACGTCAAGGATCTGCTCCTCAAGCAGCCGGAGTTCCAGGTCGACGGGCACTTCGACGCCGAGCGCTACCGCGAGATCATCACCAACTACGAGGGCATGACCGAGGTCGCCTTCGAGGACAAGATGCGCCGGCAGATCGCCTCGCAGCGCCTGCTCGAGCTGGTGGGTGCGGGCGCGGTGGTCAGCGACGACGAGGTCAAGGCCCGCTACCTGAAAGACGGGAACACGGCGAACGTGACCTACGTGCGGTTCAACCCGACCATGTTCACGGAGAAGATCGGCACGATGAAGCAGGCCGACGTCGACGCCTGGGCCAAGGGGCACGAGAAGGAGATCGCCGACTACTACGAGGCGAACAAGATCTCGTACTTCGTGCCGGAGAAGGTGAAGGCGCGGCAGATTCTGCTCCGCGTGGCGAAAGACGCGACCCCGGCCCAGAAGGACGACGCCCGCCAGAAGCTGGAGAACGTGCGCAAGCAGGTCGTCGACGAGAAGAAGGACTTCGGCGAGCTGGCCAAGGCCGTGTCCGAGGACCTGGGCACCAAGGAGAAGGGAGGCGACCTCGGCTGGGTGGACAAGCTGTCGCTGCCCGGCGACTTCGCCGATCGGCTCTTTGCGCTCAAGCCCGGTGAAGTGTCGATGGTCGTGGAGAGCCCCATCGGCTTCCACATCGGCATGCTCGAGGACAAGAAGGCCCCGGAGCAGAAGCCGCTCGACACCGTCAAGGGCGTCATCGCGGCGCAGCTCGCGGTGCGCGAGAAGGCCAAGGCGGTCGCCCAGGCCGAGGCCGAGAAGGCGCTGGCGGAGCTCAAGAAGGGCAAGAAGCTCAGCGAGCTCTTCCCCTCCGAGGCCAAGGCCGGCGAGAACAAGTTCCAGTTCCAGACCGAGACCAAGCCCGAGGCGAAGGAGACGGGCGAGTTCGCGTCGTCGGCGGAGCTGATCCCGCAGCTGGGCGCTGCTCCCCAAGCCATGAAGGCCATCTTCGCGCGCACCGAGGCCGGCCCGATCGACCAGGTGGTGGCGGTGGGCGAGGGCTTCGCGATCCTCAACGTCGAGGAGCGGCACCCGACCAGCGACGCCGACTACGCCGGGAAGCAGACGCAGCTCAAGGTCGACGCCATCAAGGCCAAGAAGCAGGAGCTGGAGTCGGCCTTCCGCAAGTCGCTCAAGCAGTCGGGCAACGTGGTGGTGAACGACAAGGCCGTCGCCCGGGTGATCGGCGAGGGCTGAGGTCTTCTCGTGGCGCCGAGCCCTCCACGGGTGTGGCTGGCCTCGGCGTCGCCCCGGCGGCGCGAGCTGTTGGCGCTGACCGGGCTGACCTTCTCCGTCGATCCGGCCGATCTCGACGAGACGCAGCTCGCCGCCGAGGCGCCGCGGGCGTACGTCGAGCGGCTGGCCCGCGCCAAGGCCCTGGCCGTCGCGGCCCGTCATCCCGGCGACGTGGCGCTCGCGGCCGACACCTCGGTGGTGGTGGACCTCGAGATCTTCGGCAAGCCCGGCGCTGACGCCAAGGAAGGCGCGCGCATGCTGGAGCGCCTCTCGGGGCGCGCCCACCAGGTGCTCACCGGGGTGGCGGTGGCCGGCGCGTCGGTGCACGTGACCGTGGTGGAGACCCAGGTGCGCTTCAAGCGGCTCACGCCCGAGGAGATCGCCTGGTACGTCGGGACGGGCGAGGGCCACGACAAGGCCGGCGGCTACGCGTCGCAGGGTCGCGCCGGCGCGTTCATCGAGCGGCTCGACGGGAGCAGCACGTCGGTGATCGGGCTCCCGCTGGTGGAGACGCTGGAGCTGTTGCGCCGGGCCGGGGTGGCGCTGGCCTGGGACGGACGGTCGGCGCGATGACCCGCGAAGACTTCCTGAAGGCGCTGGCCGCCGTCCGCGCCCGCATCGACGCCGCGGCGATCCGCTCCGGGCGCGCGCCCCACGCCGTCACCCTGGTGGCCGTCTCCAAGCTGCACCCGGTGGAATCGGTCCGCACCGCCTTCGAGGCCGGGCAGCGGCACTTCGGCGAGAACTACGCCCAGGAGCTGCGCGACAAGCACGCTACCCTCGCCGACCGTCAGGGCCTCGTCTGGCACGCCATCGGGCCAGTGCAGCCGAAGAACGCGAAGTACGTCGCCAAGGCCGCGACCTGGTTCCACGCGCTGGAGCGGCTGGACGTCGCCCACGAGCTCTCCAAGCGGCGCGCCGGCGAGAAGCTCAAGTGCCTGGTTGAGGTGAACGTGGCCGGCGAGGGCTCCAAGGCGGGCGTCGCGTTGGCCGACGTGCCCGCGCTGGTCGAGCAGGCGCGGGTGCTCCCGAACCTCGAGCTGCTCGGGCTCACCGCGATGCCTCCGTTGGTGGAGAACGCCGACGAGAACCGCCCCCACTTCCGCGCGGTGGCGGCGCTCGCGCGCTCGCTCGGGCTCACAGAGCTGTCCATGGGCACGACCGCCGACTTCGAGGTGGCCATCGAGGAGGGCGCCACGCTGGTGCGCGTCGGCACCGCCCTGTTCGGCGAGCGGCCCCGTGCCCAGTGAGGCTCAGATCTCCTTGAACTTGAGCTTCCCGTCGTCGCCGACGGTGATGCGGTACTCGTTGCTGCAGTAGTTGCAGCGCAGCTCCACGCCCTTCTCAGACACCTTCTCGTCGCAGGGGTTGTTGGCGCTGCAGTCGGGGCAGTCCCAGTCCCTGAGCGCGCGGCCCCCGCCCCTCTTCGGACCGTCGTCATCGTCTGAAGAATCGTATTCCTGAACCATCGCGCCTCCTCACCGGGTGATCGTCGCGTGCAGCTCTTCGAGCGCGGCGCGCCGCTTCGCCCGCACGCTCTCCAGGTAGACCGAGAGCGCGGGAGGGAAGCGGCCGCCCTGCATCAGGCCCTCGCGCGCGAGCTCGGTCATCTCCACCGAGCCGTGGGCCACCGCGGCGACCGCGCGCAGCCCGGTGCCGTCGAGCACCTCGGCCTCGCCCACCACGTCGCCCTGCCGCGCTGGCGGGAGCTCCACCACGCCCCCGTCCTTCCGCGCGAAGAGGCGCACCTCGCCCGCGAGCACGAAGAAGAGCGAGCTCCCCGTGTCGCCCGCCTGAAACATGACCACCTTGTCCGGGTAGCGCCGCGCGATGCCGCGCTTGAGCGCGAGCTCCAGGGAAGCGCCCATGGCGCGCGCGAACTCGCTCGCCCCCAGCACCGGGTCGGCCTTCACTTGCGCGAAGACGTCGCCGCGCTTCACCTCGGAGGTCAGCACCGGCGTGTAGTCGTCCCGGGTCTCGCTGCTCACCGCGCCTCCACGTCGGCCGCAGGCAGAGTGCGGTACGTGGCGTCGACGTGATCCATCAGCTCGAAGAAGGCATCTCCGTAGAGCGTCTGGTCTTCCGCCGTGTACCCGCTGCGGTTGATCCAGAATGTACCCGAGTTGCACTCGCGCGCCCACGTGCTCGGGCGAACGACCTCGTCGCCGTTGTCGTCGCTCTCCCGGCAGTCGCGCGCGCCGTCCACCGAGTTGATCCAGCAGCAGCGGCCGTTCGGGTAGACGTAGATGATCGGCCTCAACTGCACGTCGGTGTCGGTGACGAAGGCGTCGGTGATGAGCGAGGTGCCCATGAAGCCCTTGGGCTCCATGCCGTAGCCGTGCAGCATGTAGACGACGGGGTAGCGCGCGTCGGCGTTGGTCGGGTCGTCGTAGCCGGGCGGCAGCGCGATGGCGTACTCCCACTTGGCCTTCAACTTCTTCGAGTCGAAGGACGTGATGCGCTGGCGCTCGTTCGCGGTGGAGCCGCCCACCGGCGTCGCCGGCCGCGAAAGGTTCGGCCACATCGCCGCGGCCCAGTTGAAGACGACGGCGAAGCGGTAGATGGCCTGGGCCGCCGTGCCCACGTGATCGCCCTCGCCGTTGACGCGGTCTTGATCGATCTGGTCCGCCCGCTCCTTGCCGTAGAGCGTCGCGAGATCGTGGGGCACCAGCTTCCACTTCTTGTTCCACGGGCTGAAGGCCTTGGTGGCGCGGTCGGTCATGCCGGGGATCTCGGTGAAGTCGCGGTACTCGCCCACCGGCACCGCGTGCGCCGTGCGGTAGGCCTTCACCGCGCCGAAGAGCTGCTTCGCCATCAGCCCCAGGTTGAAGATGTCATGAATGCCGCCGTCGACGAGCACGTTGAGCCGCGTCTTCCCGGCGTCGTCGAGCTTCTTGAAGTTGGTGCGGCCGTCGTAGGCGAAGAGCTTCTGGCGGCCCTTCACCATGTCGAAGGCGCCGTTGCCCTCACCGGAGTCGCCGGTGCCCTGCACGCCGTCGAGGCCGTCGTCGCGGAAGGGCTCGCCTTGCTCCCAGGTCCAGTTCTGCTCGGTGCCCTCAGGGTTCAGGTCGGCGTCGTAGTTGTCCTGGTTGGGGTCGGCCACGGTGCCGGCGGTGGTGGTGCAGCCGCCCTTGCCGTCCTCGAAGGCGTCGGCGCAGCCGTCCTTGCCCACGTCGTCGTAGCGCTCGTGCGAGTTGTTGACGAGCGGCTCGCCGTAGTCGCGGCGGCCGTTGCCGTTGAAGTCCACGGCCAGCGCCACGCCCACCGGCAGCGTCGGCTGGCGGCAGGCGTCGAACCTGCCCCAGTGGTCGAGCACGAAGAGCGGGTGGTCCTTCTTGTTCGCGAGCACCGAGCCGCCCTTGGTGGCGCAGTAGGCGTCGGCGAAGGCCTGCTGCCGGCTCACCGGCAGCGGGTTGAGCTTGTTCGCCGGGTCGGAGCAGAAGTCGACGCGCTCGGTGGTGCTGCGGCAGAAGAACTCGTCGGGCTGCCCGTCGCAGAAGGTGATCGAGTCGTAGGTGCCTTGGGGGTTGTACTCGGCGTTCTTGAGGCCCTTCACCTTCACCGGGCTCGAGCAGAAGTCGGGGGCCGGGTTCTTCACCTTGGCCACGTCCACGCCGGGCGGCGCGTAGCCGCTCGCCGGGTTGTCGGTGAGGAAGTTCCCGAAGGCGAGCGAGAGATCGCTCAGCATGTGCATGTAGGAGTCGCGATCGAAGGAGCCGCCGTTGGTGGTGGCGTGCCAGTGGTTGAAGTCGTTCGGGTGCTCCCACTTCATGGGCGTGCCGACCTTGGCGCAGGCGTCCATCACCGCCGGGTCGTTCAGCTTCGCCGGGTCCTGCGCCAGGATCTCCTCGATCTTCTCCTTGGTGCAGAAGCCGGAGAGCAGAAACTGATCCTGCATGCGCACGAAGAACGCGGCGTCGAGGGGGCCGCCCAGCGAGGCGAGGCCGTCGAAGCGGTCGGGGTGCGACAGGCCCAGCGCGGCGGTGCCGATGCCGCCCATCGAGACGCCACCGAGGACGCGGTAGGTGGTGTGCACCGTGGCCGGCGGGGGCGGCGTCTTCGGCGGCGGCCCACACGACACCAGCACCAGGGCCAAACCGCACACCAACGTCGAACGGGGGTTCACCACGGGCTGCTCCCT
This sequence comes from Archangiaceae bacterium, assembly GCA_037443525.1. Lineage (GTDB taxonomy): Bacteria > Myxococcota > Myxococcia > Myxococcales > Myxococcaceae > JBBIOE01. The sequence continues at coordinate 7,091 of JBBIOE010000011.1, forward strand.
CACGGAAAATCGGAGGCGCCAATGTAGGGGAAACCCTCCCCGAAAGTCACATCCCCCACGAATGAATAGCTGGGGGGACCTGACGTCCCTGTCATGGAAGGCGCGACAATCCTGTCTCGGAGGTTCACCGGCATGTCGAAGCTCATCCTCAGCATCGCGATGGCGCTGGTGCCCCTTGGCGCGTGGGCGGCGGAGCCGGGAGCGCGGGCGCAGTCGTTCGGTCCCGGCGAGCAGACGACCTACGAGGTCAGCGTCCTCGGCGTGCCCACCGGGGTGGCGCAGATCACCGTCGGGTGGGCCATGGAGCAGTTCGGCCGGCAGGTGTGGCCGCTGGTCTTCTACGGGCAGACCACCAGCGTGGCGGCGGCCTTCCCGGTGAAAGATCGCTTCGTGAGCTACTGGGATCCGAAGGCCTCGCACTCGGTGGGCGCGGACTTCTTCGTCGACGAGAACAAGAAGCGGCGGCGCGAGCGGTACCGCTACGACTTCGAGGCGCTGAAGGCCCACACCACGCGCCAGCACGAGGGCGCCACCGCGAGCGAGGGCGAGTTCGACATCGTGCCCGAGACCATGGACCTGGCCGGCACCGCCTTCAGCCTGCGTACGGTGCCCTTGCGCGTGGGCGAGGTCCACGACCTGCCCGTCTTCACCGGAGTGAAGCTCTACCAGGCGCGCGCCACGGTGGCGGCGAAGGAGACCCTGGCCACCAAGCTGGGTCCTCTGGAGGTCTACCGGGTCACCGTGAACGGGGAGTTCAACGGCAAGATGGCGACCAAAGGCCTCATGACCGTGTACTACACCGCGGACGCGCGGCAGTTCCCGGTGAAGGCGGAGGCCGAGTTCGTGCTGGGCAACGTGGTGCTCGAAGCGACCCGCTACGAGCCGGGCAACGTGCAAGGAGCAGGGACGTGAGTCGAGCAGTCATGACGCTGGTGGGACTGTTGGGCGCCGCGGCCTGGGCGCAGGACGGCGGCGTGCTCCGCGCCAAGATGCCTACCGACGCGGAGTGCCAGGCGCTCGGCCCGCCGAAGATGCCGCTCACCTTCGGCCCCGGAGAGGTGCTCGACTACGACCTCGACGCCGTCGGCGCGAAGGCCGGCCGCATGACGATGCGCACGCTGCCGGTGAAGGACGGCCTGTTGCCCATCGAGATCCAGGCGGAGACCAACACCTTCTTCTCCAAGGTGCGCCGGGTGACGGCGGTGGCGACGAGCTGGCTCAACCCGAAGACGCTCAGGCCCGCCCGCTACCTCGAGGACGCGCACGAGAACGACTGGCACCTGGTGGCCGACGTGAGCTTCCCGAAGCCCAAGGTCGCGAAGCTCGTCTCGACCATCAACGATCGCCGGGGCGAGGCGACGCTCAGCTACGGCGCGCAGGACGCGCTCGACGTGGCGGGCACCGTCTTCCTGGTGCGCGAGCTGCCGCTCAAGGAAGGCCGGTCGGTCTGCTTCGACGTGTACGGCATTCGCCGCATGTGGCGCGTGTGGGGCAAGGTCCTGCCGCGCGAGCACGTGTCCCTGCCGGTGGGCGAGTTCGAGGCGTGGCACGTGGCCGGCGAGGCGGCGCGGCTCGACTGGCCCGACGGCCCCCGGCGCGACGTGCACGTGTGGGTGAGCGACGACGCCCGGCGGCTGCCGCTCGCGGCGCTGGGAGCGATCGACTTGGGCGCGGTGCGCGCGACCCTCACCGGCGTGACCCGGCCTTCGGAGGTCGCGAAGCAGGCGGAGACGAAGGCGAACCTGAAGTGGTGAGGCGCCTCCGCTAGGCCCCGCGCATCTTCCCAGCGGCCTGGGCGAGCCGGCGCCGCATCTGCGCCACCACCACCATCAGGTACTCGAGGCGGTTCAGCACCCGGAAGTCCTCGGCGGCGTCCACGAGGCGAATCGGCGTGGGGCGCTCGCTGCGGAGCAGGTCCAGCACGTCGGTGAAGTGCGCCTCCACCTCGGCCAGGGCGTCGAGCCCCTCGCGCAGATCGTCCTCGAGGAAGTCGAGCAGCACCTGCGAGTCTTCGCGATCGGGGAGGAAGCGCTCGAGCCGATCGACCGACTCCCGAATCGCATCGACCGACCTCGACAGGGGCATCGCGGCTGCGCTGTGAGTCATCGCCATGAAGCAAACGCTACAGGCGTGATCGACTCGGTCAATTTTCGAGACCGCGCCGCGCCGCAAGCGCGCGAGACCTCGGGCGTTTCCTTCACCAGCCGCGCGCGCGGCCGATCACTGCGATCAGCGCGAGGGCCCTTCGAAAATGCATCAGGCGGCTCCCCTGCTTTGGAGAACCGCCCGATCGAACCACGGACTGCTTGGCGTCAGATGAGGCCGCGGGCGCGGCGGATCTGCTCCAGGGTCTTCTGGTACTCGATCTCGTAGGCGCTGGTGCCTTCCTGCAGGTGCTTGAGACGGCCGCGCGCCTCGCGATCGATCTCGTCGTCGATGTCGAGGTGCTTCTTCATCACCTGGACGAGCTTCTTGCGCATCCCCTCGTCCTCCGAGAACACCTCTTCGATGTTTCGGCTGACCAGGAGGAACTCGAGCATCTGATTGATGACGAACTCGATGCCGTCGTCGCCCAGCTTGAAGCCGCGGACGTCGGCCATCTCGCGCTTCACCTGGTTGAACTTCGAATAGTCGTAGCCGCGACGCTCCAGCGCCTCGCGCGTCGCCTGGTTCACGCGCTCTTCGTTGGCGAGGTACTCACGCATGATGGCGGACATGTCGAGCTCGGCGTCCTGAATGCGAATCGGGTCGACCTCGACGTCGTTCTCCGTCATCAGCCGCTGGATGATCTCGCGCGCGATGATGGGGACCAGCTTGGGATACAGCCTCATGTGAAGATCATCCTCTCGTTAGGCCCGTCTAACCCCTCAGTGTGTACGCCACCCATGGGCGCGGTCGCAACGAAAAAGCCCTGAAACTCCGATCGATTTTCGACTTACGAGGCCGGTCGCGGAGAAGCTGCGTCCTCCAGTGAAACCTCGCGCACTTCGTTCGAGTTGGTGTCGGGTTCGACCGCTTCTTCGTCGACGATGGGGGCGTGGAGGAAGGCGTGAATTCGCTCGGCGACCGCGGGGCCTATTCCCTCGACTTCCGAGAGCTCTTCGATGCTCGCCTCCTTGAGCCGCTTGACGCTGCCGAAGTGCCGCAGCACCGCGGTGCGTCGCGCCTCGCCGACGCCGGGCACCGCGTCGAGGGCGGAGCGCAAACCTCGCGCGCGGCTGGTCTTGCGCTGGAAGGTGATGGCGAAACGGTGCGCCTCGTCGCGCAGCCGCGTCAGGGCGAAGAGCTCGGCGGAGTTCTGCGGCAGCACCACCGGGTCCTTGCGCCCGACGAGGAAGACGCGCTCGGGGCTCCTCGCCGACTCGAGGTCGCGATCGAGCACGTCCAGGTCGCGGCTCTTGGCGAGCGACACCAGGTCCACGCCCTCGACGCCGAGATCCTTCATCGCCGCGTGCGCCGCCATGAGCTGGCCCTTGCCGCCGTCGATGACCAACAGGTCCGGCAGGTCGCCTTCGGTCTGCCCGCGGGTGAGACGCCGGGTGAGCACCTCGCGCATCGAGGCGAAGTCGTCGTTGCCCGGCACGGTCTTGATGTGGAAGCGGCGGTACCGCGAGCGATCGGCCTCCGCGTCCAGCGACGCCACCTGCGAGGCCACCAGCGCGCGGCCCTGGTGGTGCGAGACGTCGAAGCACTCCATGCGGCGCGGCAGGTTCGCAAGCTGGAGCTTCTCCTTGAGCCTCGCCAGCAGCGCCTCCACGTCGGCGCGCGACTGGGCGCGCTCGGCGTGGGCCTTCTCCGCGTTCTTGGTGGCGAGCTTGACCAACTCCACCTTCTCGCCGCGCTGGGGCACGGTCACCTGAACCCTGGCGCCTCGCTTCTCGGACAGCAGCTCCGCCAACACCTGGGGCTCGCCGGCCAGCACCGGGAGCACGATCTCCTCGGGCACGAAGGCGTCCGCCTGGTAGTACTGGTTCACGAACGACTCGAGCAGCTCGTCGTCGGGGAACTCGCTCTGCGCGTGGTGCGCCTGCCCGCCGGAGATGCGGCCCGCGCGCACATGGAGCAGGTAGATGCACACCCGCTCGCCCTCGCGGTAGAGCCCGTACACGTCGCGATCGACGTCGTCGGTGGTGGCGACGGTCTGCTTCTCCAGGCTCCGCTCCAGCGCGATGAGCTGATCGCGAAGCCGCGCCGCCTCCTCGAACTCGAGCTTGCCCGCCGCCGCCTTCATGCGCGCCTGCACCGAGTCGAGCAGCGGGCGGCTCCGCCCCTCGAGGAAGAGGATCACCGCGTCGACGTTCTGCCGGTACTCCTCGGGAGTGATGGGGAAGACGCACGGCGCCGGGCAGCGGCCAATCTGGTACAGGAGGCACGGGCGCTTCCGGCTCGAGAGCACGTGATCGCTGCAGGTGCGGAGCTGGAAGAAGCGGTTCACCACCCGCAAGGTCTCGCGAATGGAGCCCGCCGACGCGTAGGGGCCGAAGTAGCGCGCGCCGTCGCGCCGGGGCCGCCGCACGGTCTCGAGGCGCGGGTACGGCTGCGAGAGATCGAGCCTCAAGCAGAGGAAGTTCTTGTCGTCGCGGAGCTGGACGTTGAAGCGCGGGTGGTGCGCCTTGATGAGCTCGTTCTCGAGGAGCAGGGCCTCCTTCTCGTTGCCCACCACCACCGTCTCGACGTCGCCGAGCACGCGGTCGAGGAGCGAGACGAAGGGGCGAACGTCGGAGCTTGCGCGGCTGAAGTAGCTCCTGACGCGGTTCCTCAGGTTCACCGCCTTGCCGACGTAGATGATCTTCCCCGCCCGATCCTTCATCAGGTACACGCCGGGCTGGTTGGGCAGCGCGTCGATCTTGGCTTCGAGCTCGGGGGTCATCGGACTTCGGCGCTAGCGCTTGCGGCGGTACTTTCGCGGCTGGGCCCGGCGGCCCATCGGGCGCTGGGCGGCCTTCTCCTTCGGCGCCTCGAGCAAGGAGGCGAGCGCCGGCTTCACCCCCAGGTCCATCTCGCGCAACAGCACCAGGCGGTCGCGCTCCACCGCGGCCTTCTCGAACGCCATGTCGTCGGCGAGCGCCATCATGCGCTTCTCGGTCTCCTTGATGAGCCGGGCCAGCTCGTCCTTGGTGAAGAGCTTCGCCTCGGCGTCGGCGGCGAGCGGCAGGTCCATCGCGTCGCCGTCGTAGAGCAGCTGCGACAGATCGGTGATGGCCTTCTTCACCTGCGTGGGGGTGATGTGGTGCTCGACGTTGTGGGCCTGCTGCCGCTCGCGGCGCCGGTTGGTCTCGTCGAGGGCCTTCTGCATCGACTCGGTGATCACGTCCGAATACATGATCACCCGGCCGTTCAGGTGCCGCGCCGCCCGCCCGATCGTCTGAATGAGCGAGACGTGGGAGCGCAGGAAGCCCTCCTTGTCCGCGTCGAGGATCGCGACCAGGGAGGTCTCGGGGATGTCCAGGCCCTCGCGCAGCAGGTTGATGCCCACCAGCACGTCGAACTCGCCCTTGCGCAGGTCGCGGAGGATCGCGGTTCGCTCGATGGCGTCGATGTCCGAGTGCAGGTACTTCACCCGGACGCCCACGTCCGCGTAGTACTCGGTGAGATCCTCGGCCATGCGCTTGGTGAGCGTCGTCACCAAGACGCGCTCGTTCTTCTTCACCCGAACGCGGATCTCCTCGAGCAGATCATCGACCTGATTTCCGGCGCGGCGCACCTCCACCTCGGGGTCCACGAGGCCCGTGGGGCGAATGATCTGCTCCACCACCACGCCCTTCGCCTGCTCGAGCTCCCAGTCCGCGGGCGTCGCCGAGACGTAGACGGTCGGGCCCACGAGCTGGGTGAACTCGGTGAAGCGCAAAGGGCGGTTGTCCATCGCCGACGGCATGCGGAAGCCGTAGGCCACCAGCGTCTCCTTTCGGGCGCGGTCGCCGCGGTACATCGCGCCGATCTGCGGCACCGTCTGGTGCGACTCGTCGATGAAGCAGAGGAAGTCCTTCGGGAAGTAGTCGAGCAGACACGGCGGAGGCTCGCCGGACGCGCGCCCCGAGAGGTGCCGGGAGTAGTTCTCGACGCCGTTGCAGAAGCCGAGCTGCTCCAGCATCTCGAGGTCGAACATGGTGCGCTGCTCGAGCCGCTGGGCCTCGACGAGCTTGTTCTGCGCCTTGAGCTCGCCGAGCTGCCCGCGGAGCTCCTCGCGGATCGACGCGATGGCCCGCTGCCGCTGGTCCGCCTCGGTGGTGTAGTGGCTGCCCGGGAAGATGGCGGTCTTCTCCAGCGTGCCCAGGGAGACGCCGCGCAGGGGGTCGAACTCCGAGAGCTTGTCGACGGTGTCGCCGAAGAACTCGACGCGGATCGCGCGGTCCTCCTCGTAGATGGGGAAGATCTCGACCGTGTCGCCGCGCACGCGGAAGGTGCCGCGGTGGAAGTCCTGATCGTTGCGCGTGTACTGGCACTCCACCAGGCGCTTGAGCAAGACGTCCCGGCCGAAGTCCTTCCCGGTCTCGAGGTGAATCGCCATGTCGACGTACACCTTGGCGGCGCCGAGGCCGTAGATGCACGAGACCGACGCCACGATGACGACGTCGCTGCGGGTGTGGAGCGAGTGCGTCGCCGAGTGGCGCATGCGCTCGATCTCCTCGTTGATGGACGAATCCTTCTCGATGTACGTGTCCGACGAGGGGACGTACGCCTCGGGCTGGTAGTAGTCGTAGTAGCTGACGAAGTACTCGACCGCGTTCTCGGGGAAGAGCTGCTTGAACTCGCCGTAGAGCTGCGCCGCCAGCGTCTTGTTGTGGGCGATGACCAGCGCGGGCTTGTTCAGCTTCTCGATGACGTTGGCCATCGTGAAGGTCTTGCCCGAGCCGGTCACGCCCAAGAGCACCTGGTGCCGATCGCCGCGCTGGAGCCCCTCGACGAGCTCCTGAATCGCCCGCGGCTGGTCGCCTCGAGGCTGGTAGTCGGAGACGAGTCGAAAGGCGCCCATTCGCCTATGTCTAGCAGGACCTGAACGGCCTTACAGGGAGGACTTCTCCCGCCACACCAGGACGCCCAGGGGCGTACCGGGGAGGACGTTCTGGAAGGCCAAGACCAGCTTGCCGGCGGAGGTGAAGGCCACCGAGGGGTGGTGCGCGTCGAAGCCGCCCAGCCCGGCCGGAGAGCAGACCGTCCAGGTGGAGAAGGCGCTGGAGCGGGCCACCTTGGGCGTGCCGCACACCGTGTGGTCGAGGTTGCCACCGCCGATGCCGTAGGAGACCGCCGAGGCGCCCGCGCTCGACGCCGCCAGCGTCACGTCGATGGCCGGAATCTGCCCGCCGTCGTTGGCGAGATCGGCGGGCGCCGACCAGGTCGCCCCGTCGTCCGACGAGGTGGTGACGGAGACGACGTCCGGGTGGCTGCCGAAGCCGTGGGACATCGCCACCCGCGGCGAGGTGCCGGCGAAGGCCAGCGCCACGCCCCAGGTGTCGTTGCCGGCGCCGGTGGCGAAGACGACCTTGGCGACGCTGAAGCCGGGCCGCCAGAAGCCATAGGTCAGGGTGCTGTTCTCGTTGAGGCCGAAGACGACGCCGGCGGCGCCCGCCGAGTCGACGGCCACGCTGGGCGCACCGTTGGCGGTGATGGTGTCTCCGCTCGGCAGCGGGACGGCGATGTCGGCGGTCCAGCTCGAGACGGTCGCCAGCGGCCCGCCGCGATAGTGCAGCTCGTCGCCCTGGTTCCAGACCACGTGCCCGTTCCCCGCGCTCATCGCCATCGAGAGCGCGCCGACGCCGGCCGCCGCCGGGGCCGAGAGCTGCGTCGAGGTGAAGGTGGCGCCGTCGTTGCTGGAGGCGAGCCACGCCTCCCAGTCAGCGCCGGTGTGCTTGAGGTAGGCGACGGCGACGTGGGTTCCGTCGATGGCGAGCTGGAGGGTGCCTCCGACGCTGCTGCGCGAGTCGCCCACCTGCGCGACCTGCACCGGCGTCTTGAAGGTCTTGGCGGTGGCGTCATAGGCCGCGAAGAAGATCGCCGAGTCGGAGAAGTCGCCGTCGCCGTTCTGGTCGAACGAGCCGTAGGCCACCGCCGGGTTACCCTGCGCGTCGAGCGCGAGCGACACGCCGTAGCCGAAGTTGCCCGGCACCTGACCGGTGGCCGGTGCGCCCGAGGCCCTGGGGAAATCCGCCGCCGTCGACCCGCCGGTTCCGCCTCCGGCGCCGCCGCCCGTGCCCCCGTCGGGCCCTCCCGGCTGACTGCAGTTGCACCCGCTCAGCACCACGCCCGCAACGATCGACACCACCGCAAGCACCCGCGACATGAAGAACCTCCCGAGAATGCCGGCGCCAAAGGACGCCGAGGCGAGCCGCGCATGATGCCACGGCGACGGCGCCGCGGCGTCACGACGCATCGGAAATGCTGCCGTGCCGTCAGTTCAGCGCACTTCGTCGAGCTCGATCTCGAAGGTGAGCGTGGACTTGGGGGGGATCTTCTCGTGCTTCTCGTTGCCGTAGGCCAGCGCGGGCGGGCAGACGAGCTTGCGCGCCTCGCCCTCCTTCATCCCCGCCACGCCCTGGTCCCAGCACGGGATGACGTTGTTCTCGCCCAGGTAGAAGCCGAACCGCTTGCCCTCGTCGAAGACGGTGCCGTCGGCGAGCGTGCCCTTGTAGTTCACCCAGATCTTGTCGCCGTTCTTGGGCACCTTGCCGTCAGCGTCACCCGCGCGCAGCACCTGCACCACGAGCCCGCCCGCTCGGGTCTCGGGCGGCTGCGGGTTGTACGGCCCGCGCTCGGCCTTCTTGCAGCCGGCGGCGGCGAGGGCGGCGATGGCGACGACGATCACGATCGGTCTCACGGGGTCTTTCCTCTCGCTTTCGAGCGAACCGCTTCGAACTCGTCGCCCTTGTTCCACACCGGCGCGAGGGGCGCATTGGCGATCTCCAGCCCGACGCGGAAGGCGAGGCGCACGTCCTCCTCCGCGCCGGAGAGATCCCACTCGGGCGAGAGCTCGTCGGACGGCCGGTGGTAGTGCGCCGCCACCCACTCGTCGATGCGCTGCTTCCCGAAGCCAATGGGCCGACCGATGAACTCCTGGCCGCTGGAGAAGTACGCCGCGGGCACGCCGACCTTGGCGAAGTTGAACTGGTCGGAGCGGTAGAAGAAGCCGCGCTCCGGCACCGCGTCGGCCTTCACCTGCCGGCCCTGCGCCGCGGCGAGGCGGGTGATGACCGCGTCGAGCGAGGACTTGCCGAGGCCGATGACGCTCACGTCGCGCGTGCGGCCCCAGACGTTGAGGCCGTCGAGGTTCACGTCGGCGGCGATTCGGCTGACCGGCACCGGCGGGTGCTCGACGAGGTGCTGAGAGCCCAAGAGCCCCTGCTCTTCGGCGCCGACGAGCGCGAAGAGCACCGAGCGCCGCGGCGCCTTGGGGAGCGAGGCGAAGGCCCGCGCGATCGCGAGCACGCCCGCCACGCCCGACGCGTTGTCCACCGCGCCGTTGTAGATGTCGTCGACCTCCCGTTCACCCTGAGCGGGGTCGAAGGGTGCCGACTTCCTCCCGAGATGATCGTGGTGCGAGGTGAACACCACCAGCTCATCCTTCAGCGTGGAGTCCGTGCCTCGGAGAATGCCGAGCACGTTCCCCGTCGACTTCGTGGAGATCACGTTGGTGAAGTCCGCGCTCACGAGCACGCCGAGTGGCACGGGTCGAAAGTCGCGGCGCTCCGCCTTGGCCCGCAGCGCGTCGAGGTCGAACCCACCGAGCGCGGCGACGGCGCGGCTCGCGTCCTCGGTGAGCCACCCCTTCACCTGCAGCGTCTCGGGCTCGCGCGAGGGCAGCGAGAACTGCTCGCCGCTCCACGACGACTGCACGACGCTCCACGGGTAGCCGGCGGAGGGCGTGGTGTGGATGATGAGGCAGCCCACCGCGCCGAGCGCCTTGGCCTTCTCGAACTTGTAGTCCCAGCGCCCGTACCTCAGCCGCGCGCGGCCGCCGAAGAGCGCCGGATCGTTCTCGGGGTCGTTGTTCATCACCACGAGGACCTTCCCCGTGAGGTCCTTGCCCTTGAAGTCGTCCCACCCGAACTCCGGCGCGACGATGCCGTAGCCGACGAAGACGAGCTCCGCGGCGGCGAGGCGCGAGCGCTTGCCCTGGTGGCCCGAGACGGCGACCACGTCCACTCCGCCTTGCAGCGAGAGGCCCGCGGCCTTCGCCTCGAAGGTCACGCGCGCCGGAGCGCCTTCGACCCCGGTCATGTCGAAGCGCTGAACCCACCCGCCGTCGGGCACGCCGGGCGAGAGACCCAGTCCCTCGAGCACCGAGGCGGCGTACTCCATCGCCAGCTCGTCACCTGGCGTCGCGGGGCCGCGCCCCTCCAGCGCGTCGGAGGCGAGGAAGCGCACGTGGGCGCGAATGCCGGCGGCGGTGATCTGCGCCTCGGCGGCGGGCTCGGGCGTCGCGGCCAGCACTCCTGCGAGGAGGAGTGGAGTCAACGCGTGCCCCGTTCAGGCAGAGCGGAGCCGATGCCTGCCGACTGAGGTTCCGATCGAGTCATGCCGTTCGGCGCCCTTCGACGAGCTCGAGATGGACGGCGGTTCAGGTGGCGACCTTCCAGGTCGTGCCGGTCGGCGCGTCGAGAATCTCCACGCCCATCGCCTTCGCGGCGTCGCGAATCCGATCGGCCTCCGCCCAGCTCTTCGCCTCGCGCGCGGCCTTCCGCTCCGCGATCAACGCTTCGACCTTCTTCGGGTCGATGCCGCGTGCGACCACCTGCCGATCGCGCCGCCTGAGCAGCCACGCCGCCGGCTCGTCCTCGAACAGGCCCAGCGCGCCCGACAGCCGCGTGACGAGCTCGCGCAGCATCTTGAGCGTGCGCCCCACCACCGCCTTGTCCTTCACCGGCGGCTTGTCGGTGAACAGGTTGAGCTCGGCGAACAACCCCGAGAGCACGCCCAGCGCGCCCGCGACGTTGAAGTCGTCGCTCATCTGCTCGTTGAAGTCCTTCTCGAACCGCGCCGGGTCGCCGTGCACGGGGCCAGCGCCGAAATCCTTTCCGGCGAGCCGCTCATCGACCTTCTTCAAGGTCTCGTAGAAGTACTCCATGCGCGCCTCGGCGTCGGCGAGCGACTTCTCCGAGAACGACAGCTGCTGCCGGTAGTGCGTGGAGAGGAAGAAGTAGCGCAGGCCCTCCGCGTCGACCTTCTGCAGGGCGTCGCGCAGGCGCACCACGTTGCCGAGCGACTTCGACATCTTCGCGCCCTCGAGGTCGAGGAAGCCGCCGTGCATCCAGCAGTTGCAGAGCGTCTTCCCACTCGCCGCCTCGGACTGGGCGATCTCGTTTTCGTGGTGGGGGAAGATCAGATCCAACCCGCCACCGTGGAGATCGAACGACTCGCCCAGGTACTTCGAGCTCATCGCCGAGCACTCGATGTGCCAGCCCGGCCGGCCCTTGCCCCACGGCGAGTCCCACGACGGCTCGCCCGGCTTGGCGGCCTTCCACAGCGCGAAGTCGAGGCCGTCCCGCTTCTGCTCCCCCGGCTCGACGCGCGCGCCCTCCTTGAGATCGTCCAGGTTGCGCTTCGACAGCTTCGCGTAGCCCGGGTACTGCCGCACCTCGAAGTAGACGTCGCCCTTCGCCTCGTAGGCCACGCCCTTGTCCACGAGCTTCTGGATGATCGCGACGATCTCCGGAATCGTCTCCGACACGCGCGGCGCGACGTCGGGCTGGATCAGGTGGAGCGCCTTCGCGTCGGCCTCGAACTCCTTCACGAAGCGGGCGGCCAGCTCGACCGCGGCCTCCCCGGTCTCCTTGGCGGCGTTGATGATCTTGTCGTCGACATCCGTGTAGTTTCGGACGTACCGGACCTCGAACCCGCGGTACCGGAGGTACCGCACGATCACGTCGAAGGACGTGAAGGTCCGCATGTTGCCGATGTGGACGAAGTTGTAGACCGTCGGTCCGCACACGTAGATGCCGATTTTCCCAGGGGAAATAGGCACCAGCGGCACCTTCTGCTGGACCATGGTGTTGAAGATGCGAATGTCGGCAGTGCTCATGGCGGTAGGGTCTTGTTCGTCACGCAACCGATGGTGTCTGATGTGCGATAACTCCCACAACGTTCGTGGAGTCCGTACATCATGCCCCACCCGAAGCGTCCAGCGCCGGTCGAGTTCTCGATCTCCGAAGAGAACATTCTCAAGGCCGATGATCCGCGACCTCAGTACGTTCCCCAGTATCCGAGCAGCCCCAGGAGGCGCCCCTTGAAGAAGCAGGAAGAGGCGATCCCGACCTCCATTTTCGACACCGAGGCAGATCAGGAAATGCAGGCTCAGTACGGAATGGGCGACGGACAGCACAAGCCTGCTTTCCTCTACGTCGAGCGGGGTCCCGGCATGGGGCAACTGCTCGAGGTGAAGCAGGGCTCGGTCGTCGTGGGCCGCGCGTCCGTCGCGGACCTGCGCATCCAGCACCCGTCGGTCTCACGCCGGCACTGCCAGATTCGCCGGGTGGGCGAGCAGTTCTTCGTCAAGGACCTCGGCTCGCAGAACGGAACCTTCGTCAACAAGCAGCGCATCGCCACCGAGACCGAGGCCAAGCCGGGCGACACCATCGCCCTCGGCAACGCGCTGGTGCGCCTGCGCGGCCCGCTGACCAAGGGTGAGCGGCTGCCGCACCAGAAGGAGGCGCCTGCGCCGGCGCCGGCTCCGGTCGCGCGAGCCGAGGCGCCTGCCCGACCGTCGCCCAGGAAGATCGAGGTCGAAGAGCGAAACAAGCGCGTCTCGACCGCGGTCGTCGCCCGCCCCTCGGGGCTCGGTGGCGTCGACAAGAACAACAACCTGCTCAAGATCGCCATCTTCCTCGGCGCCTTGGTCATCGGCCTGATGATCATGCTGGTCATCGCGCTGGTGATGAGCTTCCGCTCGCAGCAGCCGGTCATCGTGAAGGAAGTGCCGGCCGGCCCGCCGGCGCTCTCCGCGCCGCTGCCGCCCTCGGAGCGCGACCGCATCATCCAGGAGGCCCTCGCCAAGAAGATGGCCGAGGTGAAGCACGATGTCGAACGAAAGGCCGCCGCCGAGGCCGCGCCCGCCGCCGAGCAGCCGACGGTCGAGGCCAGCGCGCCGGTGGTGGTGGTTCGCCGCGAGGCGCCGGTGGTATCGCCGCCGGTGGTGAAGGCCGCGCCAGCGCCCGCTCCGTTCGCCGCCAAGGCTGCCGTGACCAGGGCGCCGCACAGGGCCGCCGCTGTGGCCGCCGCGAGCGAGGACGAGGACCAGGACTCCGCTCCCGCCAAGGGCGGCGGCGCCAAGCGCGCCCAGCTCCTCGCCTCCTACGAGAAGGGCAACGCCGAGGGCTCGCTCGACGCCGCGAAGAAGGCCGGCGACAAGGACCTGGTGCAGAAGCTCACCGCGTTCCTCACCGCCTACGACGCCGCCAACGAGGCGATGGCCTCCAACAACGGCACCCAGGCCATCGTGAGCTTCCAGAAGGCGCTGTCGCTCGACGAGCAGCTCTCCAACGGCTGGGGCAAGTACGGCGCGGAGATCCGCAAGCACCTCGCCAACCTCTACACGCTGGTCGGCATGCAGTACGCGTCGGCGGGCCAGCCGGAGAACGCGCGGAAGGCCTTCCAGGGCGCGCTCAAACACGACCCCACCAACGCCCGCGCGAAGGCCCAGCTCGAGAAGCTCGGCGACAGCGGCGACGGCGAGGAGGCGCCGGCCCCCAAGGCCAAGCCCGCGCCCAAGAAGGCGGCGAAGAACAGCATCGACGACGCGTTCGGCGACTGAGTCACGCCGGGGCGACGAGCCGGCGCTCCCGCCGTCGCGAGGGCACGCTCGCACGACGAGCAACTCGACGCGGGAATCGACCTCCCTTAGTCGGCGCGCGCCCGCCCGCGGATCAGGAACAACGTCCCGCGCACGAGCAGCCATGCGTTGACGAGCGCGAACACCCCGAGCACCGAGGCCCAGACCATCGCACCGAAGTCGCCCCCCGGGTGCGCCTCGGCGATGAGAATCCACTTCGGCCGAATCTCCCCGTAGGAGTCGACCTGGGTGAAGACGCCCGAGTACTTCACCGGCGTGTCCTCGCGCGAGAGCAGCCGGCCGCGCACGCTGAAGGGTCGTGGATCGGGCCGCGACCCTTTGCGCCCGGGCTCGAAGCTCTCCGAGGCCAGCGTCGCGCGCACCACCATCAGCGGCGTGTCCATCAGCCCGATGGCGATCCACGGCTTGCCCTTGTCCTCGAAGTAGGCGCCGCGGCCGGTGGGCGTGCCGTGGATCTGGGTGTAGCGGTTCGAGACCGCGCGGTCGAAGTGGTAGTCGCCCTCGGCGCCGAGATCGATCGGCGTCTTGGAGGCGCCGAAGTACTCGACGTCCGCGCGCTGCAGCCAGAGGACGCCCAGGGCGCCGAGCAGCGCCAGGGCCGCCACCGGCGGCAGCACCCCCACCCGCGGAGGCCGGTTCAGCTTCGCCTCCAGCTCCTTGATGCGCGCCTCGCGCTCCTCGGCCTCGACGCGGGCCATCTCCGAAGGGGCGGTCGGCTCGGGCTTCGGCTGCGGCGTTTCGGGAGGGAGCTCGCTCATGGGTCCAGGCGTGAAAAAGCCCCGGAGGGAAACCCGCCGGGGCCATTCCTGCAAGCGAAACCGTGGGCGCTAGTTCTTGCGCTCTTTCGCGGCCTTCTCGGCCTTGGCTTCCTTCTCCGCCTTCTCGGTCTCGTAGATCTTCGGCGCGCCCGGCTCGGGCAGGTTGAAGATCTTCTTCAGGTCGTTCTCGATGTCCTGCTCGGTGCAGCCGCGCGCGAACGCGAGCTCCTTGATCAGCAGCGAGCGGGCGGTGTCGAGCATCTTGCGCTCGCCGAACGAGAGGTCCTTGTCGCCCTTGAGCAGGTAGAGGTCGCGCAGCACCTCGGCGATCTCGAACACCGAGCCCGTCTTGATCTTCTCCATGTACTCCCGGTAGCGGCGGTTCCAGGTGGTGGAGTCGACCGAGATGTCCTTCTCCTTGAGGATCGCGTACACCTGCTTCACGTCGTCCTCGGAGATGATCTCGCGAAGCCCGACCTGGCCGATCTTGTTGATGGGAATGAGGAAGCGGCCGCCGTTCTTCTCCAGCATCTTCAACACGTAGAAGGACTGCCGCTGACCGGCGACCTCCGTGTGCTCGATACCCACCACCTCGCCCACTCCATGTCCGGGATACACGGCCTTGTCGCCTGGCTTGAACATCGACACCTCGGTCCTACGTGTTGGACGCGCCCTTCGGCTCTGACGCGTTACTTCATTTTCTAATAACACATCCGACGCTTGACTACAAACTCACACACCAACTAACCTCGCGAAAGGGCGGCGTTTCGAGGTTGGAGGGTCGGGGGATGGCACAGTGGACGTGGTCCGGGTTGGGTAACCGCCCGATCTTCTTTCCAGTTCTCATGGTGCTCTGCGGAGCGGCCTTGCTGGCGCGAACGGACGTGTCCGGCTGGGCATTCCTGGCCGCGGGCGCGGTGCTCCTGCTCATCGCCATCTGGAGAGGTGCCCGGTGGGGCGGCTGGCTGGCCGTGCTCGGGGCGGGCCTCGCGGCCGGCGGCGGCATCGCTCGGCTGCACGCGGCGGGGGACGCCCAGGCCTGGCCGGTGCCAGGCGCACGGGTCGTCCTCGAGGGCGAGGTCGAGCGGGCGACGGAGACCGACGACGGGCAGCACCTGGTGCTCGACGTCTCTCGGGTGGACGGCCGTTCCGCGCGCGCGCGAGTCGGGCTCTCGGCCGTCGACGCGCCGCCGCTCTCGGCCGGGCAGCGGGTGCTGGTGCCTGCCCGCCTGCGCCCTCCGATGCCGCGCGCGAACCCCGGTGAATGGAGTCGCTTCGAGGCTCAGCGCCGCCGCGGAGAGCTGTGGACGGGCCGCGCCGACGGGGAGCGCCTGGTGCTGCTCTCGGGGCCGAGCGCCGCGGCGACCTGGCTCGCGCGCGCGCACTTCGAGCTCGCGGAGTCGGTGCGCGCGGTGGCGCCGGACGAGGACGCCGCCGCCCTCCTGTTGACCCTGGCCGCGGGCCTCAGAGCCGACCTCGGCGATCGCGTGGAGGAGGACTTCGCCCGGTCGGGCCTGGCGCACGTGCTGTCGGTGAGCGGGCTGCACGTGGCGGTGCTGGCCTTCGCCCTGTTCGGCCTGGTGCGGCGGCTGCTGGTGCGCTGGCCGGGGCGCTTCTTCCGCCGGGTCGACCCGCGCGTCATCGCGGCGCCGGCGGCGATGCCCCTGGTCTGGGCCTACGTCGCCTACACCGGCTGGCAGGCGCCCGCGGTGCGCTCGGCGGTGATGTGCACGCTGGTGTTGCTCGGGCACGCGCTCCGGCGCCGGAGCGATCCGCTCAACGCGCTCTCGGCGGCCGCGCTCTTCATGGTGCTCGCCGATCCCGCCGGGCTGGTGGACCTGTCGGTGCAGCTGAGCTTCGTCGCGGTGCTCTCGCTGGTGCTGCTCGCGCCGCTGTTCCGCGACGCGCTGCCAGTGGAGAAGCCGAGCCACAAGGTCCTGTCGGGCTGGAAGCTCGTGCTTGCGCAGTGGCGGGAGGCGGCGCTGGTGACCTTCACCGCGTCGGCGGCGGTCACCTGCGCGTCGGCGCCCCTGGTGCTGATGGCGTTTCACCGGGTCGGGCTCGCCGGGCTCCTCTCGAACGTGGTGTGCATGCCGCTCTCGGCGGCGCTGACGCTTCTGGCCGCGGGCGGCGCGGCGCTCCACCTGGTGTCGCCGGTGGCGGCGTTGCCGGTGCTGTGGGCGGGCGCGTGGCTCTCGCACGGGCTCGCCTGGGCGGCGCACGCCTTCGCGGCCTTGCCCTTCGCCGCGATGACGTTGCCGCCCCCTCCCCTCTCACTGGCGCTCGCCTGGTGGGCCGGTCTTCTGGCGTTGGTGCTGCTGCATGGCCGGGCGCGCCTGCTCGCCGTGTCGGCGCCGCTCGCCGCGGGGCTGTTCGTGGCGTTGCTCCCGAGGCCCGAGGCCGGGGTGCTCGAGGTGAGCTTCCTCTCGGTCGGGCACGGCGACGCCATCGTCCTGAGCTCGGAGGGCCACCACGCGCTCCTCGACGGCGGCGGCGTGCCGCAGGGCCACGACACCGGGCGCCGCTTCGTGTTGCCGTTCCTCGAGACACGCCGCATCGAGCGGCTGGAGCTGGTGGGGCTCTCGCACCCCCACCCCGATCACGCGCTCGGGCTGCCGAGCGTGCTGGAGCGGGTTCCGGCGGAGCGGGTCTGGCTGCCCGCGGGCGCGGGGCGTGGTCCCCTGGTGGGCGACATCGTGGCGGCCGCGCGGGGAGCGACCGTGGAGGACGTCGAGCTCGGCCACGCGCCCTTCCATCTCGGCGCCGCGACCATCGAGGTCCTGGGACCACCGGTCGATCGCATCCTGCTCGAAGGCGAGAACGATCGTTCGCTGGTGCTCCGAGTGCGGCACGGCGACGTGACGTTCTTGTTCCCGGGAGACGTCGAGGAGGCCGGCGAGGAGTCCCTGGCGCTCGCAGAGCCGGTCACGGTGCTCAAGGCGCCGCACCACGGCTCGCGCACCTCGTCGCACGACGGCTTCGTCGCGACGGCTCGGCCCCGCTTCGTGGTGTTCTGCGTCGGCGCGTTCAACCGCTTCGGGTTTCCGCACGGCGAGGTGGTGGAGCGGTACGAGGCCATGGGCGCCCGCTGCCTGCGGACGGACCTGGACGGCGCGGTGACGTTCCACAGCGATGGGCACGCGGTGAGCGTGGAGACGTTCCGAGAGCGGGGCGAGGTCGAAGGGATGCTTCGGGCGCGCAAGCGCCCGGTGGCGCGGCCGGCGACGGCTGGCGCGCCGTGAGGCTCAGTCCGCGTCGGGCGGCGACCGCTTCTTCCGCGTCACCAGCAACAAGCCGACGATGACGATCAGCGCGCCACCGCCGAACAAGAGCCACCCGTAGAGCTTGGAGTCGTCCACGGGAGGCTCCATCGCCACGAGCAGCACCCCGGCATCCACCACCTCGGGCGGGGGTCCGGCGTCGAGCTCCTCGGCGGCGGCGACCACCAGCGGCCCCGCATCGAGGGGCTCGTCGGTGAACTCCGGACCCGGCGGGACCTTCTCCGGCTGCGGCTGGAGCGTCACGTGCGGCTCACGCAGCGGCAGCGACCTCCTCACCGGAGGCTCGGGGACCCTCTTCCGCACGACCTTGGCCGGCTCAGGCTTGGGCGGCGGCTCGGCGGCGGCGGCCACCACAGGCGGCCCCGCGTCGACGGGCTCGAGCGGAGGCGGCGGGGGCGGTGGCTTCTTCGCGAGCGGGGCCGGCATCTTCCCGTCGTCGAGCCGCGCCAGCATCACCGGCTTCGCCGGCAAGTGCAGCTTGAAGCGGCGGGTCACGTCCTTCTGGCCCTCGACGCGCGTGGGCGTGATGCGCACCTGCACCTCGATGCCCGAGTTCACGTCGAAGCCCACCTCGCCGGTCAGCTTCCACTTGAAGCCGCCCTCGTCGCTGATCACCACGCTGGCCGAGTTGGCGATCAGCACGCTCACGTGCACCACGTGGTGCCCGGGCTCGACGTCGCCTGCGAAGATGAGGTGCTCGCCCTCGTCGGCGAGCGTCGCGGCGGATGGCAGCTTGAGCGAGGTGCCGTCGAGCTCGATGGCCGGATCCTCGATTCGGTAGTTCGGGTCCTCGAGCCCCAGGAAGATGACCTTCACTCGGGTGGGCGGCTTCTCGACCATCTGCCCGAGCTCTCGCTCGAGATCTTCGCGGGCCTTCCGCTCGGTGGGGGTCTCGGCGCCCGCGGAGATCGCGAGCAGCAACCCGACCACCGGCAGGAGGCGTCCGACGAGGGCGACGCGGGAGGCCATTCGGACCTTTTATGCCGGGAATCGAGCCCGGGGAAGGAAGTGCCGCCCCCGCTCAGTGTTCACCCGAGCTCGGCCACCCGCGCGCCAAAGAGGCGATTCACCTGGTCGAGCAACTCATCGGAGACCTGCACCTTGAGCTGCGGGGTTCCGATGAGGGTCTCCGCCTCGCCTGGCAGCACCAGGTTCACCGCGATGGGCGTGGCCCCGGCGTGCTGCTTCGAGAGCTCGAGCAGCCGCGTCAGGCGATCCTCGGTGATCATGTCGGCCTGGAGCCGGAGCTCCAGCCGCTTCACCCGCTTGTCGCGCACCTCCTTGAGCGAGAGGATCTCCTCGACGATCAGCTCGGCGACCGGGTTCTCCTCGTCGCGGTTGTTCATCTGCACGGTCCCGGTGACCAGGATGGGGTCGTCACCCTTGAGCAGGGGCTCCCACTGGTCGTAGCCGGGCTTCGGCCCCTGCTTGCCCCACTTGCCGGTGCGCTGGTCCATCACCGAGCGGGTGCCGTCCTTGCCGGGGAAGGCGATGCACTCCACCGAGCCGGAGAGGTCCTCCAGGGTGAGGAAGGCCATGCGCTTGCCGGTCTTGGTCGGCCGCTCGCGCAGCTGGGCCACGATGCCGGCGACGGTGATCTTCTCGTCGCGCCGCGCCCGCTGCACCGAGGCCACCGCGCGGGCGTAGCGCTTGAGCTCCTTCTGGTACTGGTCGAGCGGGTGGCCCGAGACGTAGAAGCCGATGGCCTCCTTCTCGTGGGAGAGGCGCTCCTTCTCGGTCCACTCCTCCACCGGCGCGTAGCCGTCGTCGAGGCCCTTGGGCTTCGGGCCGCTGGAGCTCGACGGAGGCCCGGCCAGCATGCCGAACAGGCTCGACTGGCCGACCTCGCGATCGCGCTGCTCGTTGGCGCCCCGGTCCACCGCGCGCTCGATGGACTCGAAGAGCTGGCGCCGGGGCCTCTTCTCGAAGTCGAAGGCGCCGGCCTTCACCAGGGCCTCCATCACCTTCTTGTTCACTCGCCGGCTGTCGACCCGCGAGCAGAAGTCGAAGAGCGAGGTGAAGGGGCCCTTCTCGCGCGCCTCGAGGATGGCCTCGATGGCCGACTCGCCCACGCCCTTGATGGCGCCGAGGCCGAAGCGGATCTTCCCCTCGACGGCGCCGAAGGCGAGGTCCGACACGTTCACGTCGGGCGGGAGCACCTCGTAGCCCGCGCCGCGCGCCTCGGCGATGTGCGCCACCACCTTGTCGGTGTTGTCCTTCTCCGAGGTGAGGAGCGCGGCCATGAACTCCACCGGGTGGTGGGCCTTGAGCCACGCGGTGTGAATGGTGATGAGGCCGTAGGCGGCGGAGTGCGACTTGTTGAAGCCGTACTGCGCGAACTTCTCCATCAGGTCGAAGACGTGGCTCGCGATCTTCTCGTCGACGCTCTTCTTACGCGCGCCGTCCATGAACAGGGCGCGCTGCTTCTGCATCTCCTCGGCCTTCTTCTTGCCCATGGCGCGCCGCAGGATGTCGGCGCCGCCGAGGCTGAAGCCGCCCAGGGCCTGGGCGATCTGCATCACCTGCTCCTGGTAGACGATGACGCCGTAGGTGTCCTTGAGCACCGGCTCGAGCAAGGGGTGCGGGTAGCTCACCGGCTCCTTGCCGTGCTTCCGGTCGATGTACACGTCGACCATGGTGCGGCCGTCCTCGAGCTTCTGGTCGAGCGGGCCGGGCCGGTAGAGCGCGCCGGCGGCGATGACGTCCTCGAAGCGGCTGGGCTTCATCTTCATCACCATCGCGGTGAAGCCCGACGACTCGATCTGAAACACGCCGGCGGTGTCGCCCGAGGCCATCAGGTCGAAGCAGGCCTTGTCGTCGAGGGGGATCGTCTCGCGGGTGATGCGCTGGTCGGGCGGCAGCTTCCGGTTGATGAGGTTGATGGCGTTCTGAATGACGGTGAGCGTCTTGAGGCCCAGGAAGTCGAACTTCACCAGGCCCGCGGCCTCGACCTCGTCTTTCGCGAACTGGGTGACGAGCGTGGTCTCACCCTGGGGCTGGAAGACGGGCACGTAGTCCCAGAGGGGGCTGTCGGCGATCACCACGCCGGCGGCGTGCATGCCCGGCTGGCGGTTCAGCCCCTCCAGCGCCATGGAGACGTCGAGCACGTCCTTGGTGGTGACGGGCTTGCCTTCGATCTCCGCGAGCGGCTGCGGGTTGTCGATCATCTCCTTGAGGCGCGGCTCACCGGCGAACTCGACCTTCTCGTCGCCGAAGATCGACTGCTTGAGCGTGATGCCGAGGATGTCGGGCACCAGCTTGGCGATGCGATCGCCCTCGGAGAACGGCAGGCCGTAGACGCGGGAGACGTCGCGCAACACGCTCTTCGCCTTGAGCTGGCCGAAGGTGGCGATCTGACCGACGTTCTGCTGGCCGTACTTCTGCTGGACGTAGGAAATGACCTCGCCGCGGCGGTCCTGGCAGAAGTCGACGTCGAAGTCCGGCATCGACACGCGCTCGGGGTTCAAGAAGCGCTCGAAGAGCAGGTTGTACGGAATCGGGTCGAGGTCGGTGATGCGCAGCGAGTACGCGACGAGCGAGCCCGCGCCCGAGCCGCGGCCCGGGCCGACCGGGATGCCGTTCTGCTTCGCCCAGTTGATGAAGTCCTGGACGATGAGGAAGTAGCCCGAGAAGCCCATCTTCGAGATCATCTTGAGCTCGAAGTCGAGGCGGGCACGGTAGAGCTCCTGGTCGACCTGGTACGGCAGCTCCCGGAAGCGGGCCTCGAGGCCCTGAAGCGAGAGCTCGCGCATGAACGAGTCGGCGGACTGGCCCTCCGGCACCTTGAAGCTCGGGAGCATGGGCTTACGCAAGATGTCGAAGGTCTGCACCATGTCGGTGATGCGCTGGGTGTTGTCGACGGCCTCGGGGCAGTCGGCGAAGTAGGCGCGCATCTCCTCGGGCGAGGCGACGTAGAGCTTGTCGGTCGCGTGCCGCATGCGCTTCTGGTCGGCCAGCGTCTTGCCCGACGCGATGCACATCAGCAGCTCGTGGGCGCGCGCGTCCTCCCTCTTCACGTAGTGCGCGTCGGCGGTGGCGACCAGCGGCACGTCGAGGTCCTTCGCGAGCTGCTTCAGGTTCGCGTTGGCCTTCTCCTGCTCCTCCATGCCGTTCCACTGGATCTCGAGGAAGAAGTGGCCCGGCTCGAAGATCTCCTTGAACTCGGTGGCCGCGCGGCGCGCGTGATCCATGTCGCCGCGGAAGGCCGCGGAGGTCACCTCGCCGCCGAGGCAGGCGGTCAGGCCGATGAGGCCCTTCGAGCGCTCCTTGAGCACCTGCTTGTCGATGCGCGGGTGGTAGTAGAAGCCGTCGAGGTAGCCGGTGGAGGAGAGGAAGCGCAGGTTCTGGTACCCCTCCTGGTTCTTCGCGATGAGGATGAGGTGGTTGGAGATCTTCTCCGTGCGATCGCCGCGGCCCTTCGCGCCCGCGACGTACGCCTCGGTGCCCAGGATGGGCTTGATGCCCGCGTCCTTGGCCTTCTTGAAGAAGTCGATCGCCCCGAACATGTTGCCGTGGTCGGTGACGGCGACCGACGACATGCCCTTCTCCTTCACGACCTTCATCAGGTCCTTCATGCGGATCGCGCCGTCGAGGAGCGAGTACAGGGTGTGAAGGTGGAGGTGGGTGAAGGACATGCGAGGTTCCCTCCCGGCGGGGGCCGAAGCGAAGAGAAGAGCCTTGTAACAAGGCCCGCGACGCCGGGGGAATCCCCACGTTCGCGCCGGGCGGGCTTGACGATCGCGCCTACTTCGCGGGCGGCGGGCCGAGGATCGGCGGGGGGCCGACGCGGCGCGCGCGCTCGGCGTTCAGCACCCGGGCCTCGGCCTTGAAGCGGGCGTAGTTCGAGTACATGCCATCGGGGCGCAGCCCAGGGCGGGAGCGGATCTGCTCGCGCAGCTGCCCGAGCACGCCGTCGAGCTCTTCGAGGCGCCGGGTGAGCTCGTCGTCCAAAGAGGCGGCGATCATGAGCAGCTCGTCGACCTCCAGCTTGCCCTCGAGCTCGCGCTCCATCTGCTTGAACGAGAGCTTCCGCTTCTTCGGCGCGCCGACGGCCTCCTTCACCCGGCCGATGAGCACGTCCCCGTGGGTCTTGAGCTCCTGGGGGCTCTGGGCGCCGCGCACCTTCGCGAGCGCCTCGACGCAGGCCGCGAAGAACGGGTCCAGCGCCGAGCGGCCGGGCGGCTTGAGCGTGGTCTGCAGCCAGGCGTCGATGCCGTCGCCGCCGCCCTGCTCCAGCGCCTGCCGCAACACGGGGATCCACGCCGAGCGCAGCAGCTCCCAGGCCTGGAAGAGGGTCGGCGCCACCAAGGCCTTGGAAAGCCCGTCGGTAAGCGCGGCGACGATCTCCTCCGGCGCCATCACGCCGCGAGGCATGAAGGCGCGCTCGCGCCAGGGCCCCTGCGAGACCTCGGGCGCCACCTCAGTGGCCTTGGCGGTGACGGCGCGGCCGGCGCCGGTGAGCGCGGGCTGCTCCGGCGAGCTGGGCCGGGCCACGAAGGCGTCCTTGCGCGTGGGCTCTCTCGGCACCGGCCCCGGGCGGCCCTTCGAGTCGGTTGGCTTCGTGGGGCCGCTCATCGCGCGGGGAGTCTGCCTTGGCGAGGCGGGCTTGGCTACGCGGCCATGCGGCGCGAGCGCCGGCGGAAGAAGCGCTGCAGCGCCACGGCGTAGTCCTCGCCGGCCTTGAGCTCCACGGCGTCGAGCTGCAGCTTCTGGAAGAGCTTGTTCCGCTCGTCGCGCTTGCTCGCCATGAAGCGGGCGAAGCGGCCGCGTACGCGCGGGTCGGTGGTGTCGACGGTGAAGCGCTCGTTGGTCTCCGGGTCCTCGAAGTCGACGATGCCCAGCGGAGGGAACTTCTCCTCCAGCGGGTCGGAGACCACCACCGGCACGAGATCGTGCTTCTGGGCCACGATGCGTAAGGCCTTCTCGTACCCTTCCGCGAAGAAGTCGGAGACCAGGAAGGCGACGGTCTTACGCTTCGCCACGTGGGTGAGCCAGGTGAGCCCGGCCTCGAGGCTCGTGCCGCGCCCCGAGGGCTTGAACGCGAGGATGTCGGAGACGAGCCGCAGGACGTGCGAGCGGCCCTTGCGCGGCGGCACCACCTTCTCCACCCGATCGGAGAAGAGGATGAGCCCCACCCGATCGTTGTTGGAGATGGCGGAGAAGGCGATCTGCGCGGCGATCTCCGCGGCGATCTCGGCCTTGGTGCGCGTCTGCGAGCCCCACGACCCCGAGGCCGACACGTCGACGAGCAGCATCACCGTGAGCTCGCGCTCCTCGGTGAAGACCTTGACGTAGGCGTCCTGCATGCGCGCGGTGACGTTCCAGTCGATGGTGCGCACCTCGTCGCCCGGCTGGTACTGCCGCACCTCGGAGAAGGCCATTCCTCGGCCCTTGAAGACCGAGTGGTACTGACCGGAGAGCACCGAGGAGACCACCTTTCTGGTGGTGATCTCGAGCCTGCGGATGCGCCGGATGAGCTCCTTCGAGAGCACTCGAGACCCTCAGGGCACTTCGACCCGCTCGAACACCCGCTGAATGATGCGCTCGGGGGTCAGCTCCTCGGCCTCGGCCTCGTAGGTCAGCGACACGCGGTGCCTGAGCACGTCCATGCCGATGGCCTTCACGTCCTCGGGGGTGACGAAGCCGCGGTGCCTCAAGAAGGCGTGGGCGCGGGCGGCCTGGGTGAGCGAGATGGTGGCGCGGGGGCTGGCCCCGTACTGGATGTAGTCGACCAGGTCCTTGAGGCCGTGCTTCGCGGGATCGCGCGTCGCGAAGACGATGTTGAGGATGTAGTCCTTCACCTTCTCATCGACGTAGATGGAGTGGAGCACGCCCCTGGCGCGGGCGATGTCCTCCGGGGCGATGACCTTCTTGGCGTGCGGGGCCGACTCGCCCGACATGCGGTTCAGAATCTCCTTCTCGTCCTCGCGCGTGGGGTAGCCGACCTTCACCTTGAGCATGAAGCGGTCGACCTGCGCCTCGGGCAAGGGGTACGTGCCCTCCTGCTCCACCGGGTTCTGGGTGGCGAGCACGATGAAGGGCGACGGCAGGGGGAAGGTCTGGTTGCCGATGGTGACCTGGCGCTCCTGCATCGCCTCGAGCAGGGCCGACTGCACCTTCGCCGGGGCGCGGTTGATCTCGTCGGCGAGGATGACGTTGGCGAAGATCGGCCCCTTGCGCACCGCGAACTCGGCGGTGTGCTGGTTGTAGATGACCGTCCCGATGAGGTCGGCGGGCAACAGGTCGGGCGTGAACTGAATGCGCTGGAACTGGGCCGCGATGGCGTCGGCGAAGGTGCGCACGGTGAGCGTCTTGGCGAGGCCGGGCACGCCCTCCAAAAGCACGTGGCCGTTGCAGAGCAGGCCCACCAGCACCCGCTCGAGCATGGCCTTCTGGCCGACGATGACCTTTCCGGTCTCGAGGAAGAGCGGCTCGATGAAGCCGCTCTCTTTCTGAACGGCTTCGGTGATGGCGCGAATGTCGGTGTTCATGGAGGTTCGGCTCAGGCCCTCAGGCTCAGTGGAGCTGATCGAGCTTGGTCCGGGCGTCCGACTGGAGCTCGGGGCGCACGTCGGGGCCCGCGGCGGCGACGTAGCGGCCGTAGAACGTGCGCGCGTCGTCGGTTCTTCCCATGCCGCGGTAGGCCTCGGCGAGGCCGTAGAGCGGCGAGTTCAGGTTGGGGTCGAGCCGCATGGCGTACTGGTAGTCGACCACCGCCTCCGGGAAGCGGCGCAGGCCGATGAGCGTCGAGCCGCGGGCGATGTAGCCCACCGCCAAAGCCGGCTCGCGGCGGAGGCACTCGTTGAGGGCGGCCAGGGCCTCGCCGTAGCGGCGCTGACCGATGAGCTGCACGCCCTGCTCGTAGTACTGGCGCGCCTCGGTACGGGTCTGGTCGGCGACGGGGCCGGTGCCGGGCACCTTGCCCTGCTCCTGGGGCGACGCGCCGCCCTGCATGGCCATCTTCTGCTGCGCGCGGGCGATGTTCTCCTCGGCGCTCTTCTTCACGCCGGGGTCGGGGGCGAGCTGGGCGACCTTCGACCACTTGTCGACGGCCTGCGCGTAGTAGCCGAGCACCGCGTAGGCGTTCCCAAGCTTGAAGAGCGCCTCGACGTTGTTCGGATCGGCGTTCACCGCGTCTTGGTAGGCGAAGGACGCCTCCCGGTACGACTTCGCCTTCATGAACGCGTCGCCCTCGGCGAGCTTCTTGGCGGCCAGCGCGGGGATGGCGGGCTGGGCGACCTCGGGCTGGGCCTCGGGCGCGGGAGTGGTCGCCACCGGGGCCGGCGTGGTGGCGGGCGCGGGCGTGGCGATCGTCGGCGCCGGCGTGGCAACCGGAGCGGGCGCGGACGCGGCGCCGCCGGCCTTGGCGGCCTTGAGCTGCGCGAGCGAGTCCTTGGCGCGGTCGATCCACTTCTGCTCGGAGGCGCGCGACTCCTTCTTCAGGTACGTCTCGTACGCGGCGATGGCCTTGTCGACCTGGTTGAGGGCTTTGTAGCTCTCGGCGAGGCCGTAGAAGCCGTCGGGATCGTTGGGGTCGATGGCGGTGTACTTCTCGTAGGCGGCCGCGGCGGTGGTGAAGTCCTGCGTCTTGCGGGTCGCGTAGCCCAGGTTGAACCAGGCGAGCTTGAAGGTTGGGTCGGCCTCGGTGGCGGCCTTGAAGTTGCCGATGGCCTCGTCGCGCTTGTTGAGCTTGAAGAGCGCGCTGCCCAGACCGTTGAGCGCCGGCGCGAAGTTCGGCGTCGCGGCGATGGCCTCCTGGTACGCGGTCGCGGCGGCGTCGAACTGGCCCGCCTCGAGGGCCTTCTCACCCCGCTCGAAGGCGGCCTTGGCGACGGGCGATGGCGCCACCGGGGCGGCAAAGGCCCCGAGCCCCAACACCCACACCAGCGACAGAGTCACGAAATTCCAGGATTTCCGCATGTTTTCCGTCTCCACCGACACAGGCCTACCAAAGTTCACGGGCGAGTGCATGCCCTGCACGTTGAAACGACCGCCGCGCTTCAGACGGTCCCCGTGTCGTTTGATGCAAGAGCTGGTGCGAGGCGATCACTCGCCATCGATGACGCGATCGATGATGGTGGTGATGCCCATGCCATAGCCGATGCACAGGGTGATGGCGGCCCGGCGAAGGTTGCGGCGTTCGAGCTCGGCGAGGGCGGTGCCGACCAGCATGGCGCCGGTGGCCCCCAGCGGGTGGCCGAGCGCGATGCCGCCGCCGTTGACGTTGACCTTCTCCAGGGGAATGCCGAGCTCCTTCGCCACGATGAGCGGCACCGGGGCGAAGGCCTCGTTGATCTCCCAGAGGTCGATGTCCTTCACCGCGAGGCCGGCGCGGGCCAGGGCCTTCAGCGACGAGGGGATGGGGCCGGTGAGCATGAGCACGGGATCGGAGCCGGCGACGGCGGTTGCCACGATGCGGGCGCGGGGCTTGAGGCCGAGCGAGCGCGCCTTGGCGGGGCTGGCCAGCATCACCGCGGCCGCCCCATCGACGATGCCCGAGGAGTTCCCGGCGTGGATGACGCCGTTCTCCTTGAAGACCGGCTTGAGCGCGGCGAGCGAGTCGGCGGTGGTGGAGGGGCGGCAGTGCTCGTCGGTGTCGAAGCGCTTCACCGTGCCGTCAGGGCCGGTGAGCTCGAAGGGCGCGATCTCGGCGGCGAAGGCGCCGGCGGCGATGGCCTTCCCGGCGAGCTGCTGGGACCTGGCGGCGAACTCGTCGAGCTCGCGGCGGCCGAGCTGCCACTTCTCGGCGATCAGCTCCGCCGACACGCCCTGCGAGACGAGGTCCGGGAAGCGCTCGAGGAGCGCCTTCGACTGGGGGCCGTCGCCCGGGCCGACGATGTCACTGCCCATGGGGACGCGGTTCATCGACTCCACGCCGCCGCCGATGGTGAGCTCGGCCATGCCGGCCATGATGGCGTGAGCGCCGGCGTTCACCGCCTGGAGGCCCGAGCCGCAGAAGCGGTTGATGGTCTGCCCGGCCACCTCGATGGGCATGCCCGCCGCGAGCACGGCGCCGCGGCCGATGTTCATGCCCTGCTCGCCGACCTGGGTGACGCACCCCACGGCGACGTCGTCGATCTGCAGCGGGTCGACCCTGGTGCGCGCGAGGGTGGCCTTGAGCGCGTGCGCCAAGAGGTCCATCGGGTGGACGGAGGCGAGCGAGCCCTTCTTCTTTCCGCGGGCGGTGCGAACGGCGTCGACGATGACGGCAGTGGCCATGACTCCTCCAACGCTTCGAGGTGCCACCTCTTCCCCCACCACCGAAGTTGCTGTCCAGTGCGCCGGGAGCGAATACAGTGGGCGCTCGATGCTCGTTCGGAGGGGAGTCCCGGCAGTGCTGGTGGCCTGGATGGCCGCGTCGTCGTGCACCGCGGTCGACACGGCGCGGCTGCCGACCTACGCGCGCCCGGGCGACGTCTTCGTGACGCAGGAGTCGGTGCGCACGCCCTACGAGAGCCTGGGCCTGGTGCAGGTGACACGGAAGGGCGTCCGGCTCTTCGGCTTCGCGGACCCGGCGGGCACGGATCTCGAGGCGGCGATGCAGGAGGTCGTACCCGAGGTGCGTCGGGCCGGCGCCGACGGGCTCATGAACGCGCGGGTGGAGATGAGCCAGCTCACGCTGGCGGGGAAGCTCCTCGGCCTCCTCTTCTTCTTCGTGCCCGTGCCCTCGACGGTGGTCGTCTCGGGCGAGCTGGTCCGGCTCAAAGGGCCGGTGACACCGCCGCTCCCCCAGGCGCCGCAGCCGACGGGAGCTCCCCTGTGAAGCGGCTCGCGCTCCTGTTCCTGGTGGCGTCGGCGCTCACCGGCTGCAACGCGGTGTCGAAGGGGAGCCGCCTCTCGAACCGCCCGATGGACTCTGGCGGCGTCTACCTGACGACGGGCGACGCCCCGAAGCGCTTCCGCACCGTCGGCTTCGTGCAGGTGCGCGGCTACGGCGTGGAGGTCGCGGGCTACGCGGACGTCGGCGACGCGCAGCTCGACGGCACCATCAAGGGCGCCATGGTGCGCGAGGCGCTGCGGCTCAACGGGCACGGCGTCATCCACATCGAGTTCGAAGACGAGAACCCGAGCTCCGACGTGGAGCGGGCACAGGGCCTCGCCAACAGCTTCAGCAACCTCTCGACCGGCAAGGGCGGCGTGGAGACGAAGGACCGCTACGTCAGCGCCACCGGCGAGGTCATCCAGTTCCTCGAATGAGCTCCCCCATGCGCCACCTCGCCTTGTGTCTCGCGCTCGCCACGGCCTCCGGCTGCACGGTGGTGAACTCCGTCACCCTGCCCTCGGTCGCCGACGGCAAGGACGTCTTCGTCACCGCAGGAGACATCGCCGACCCGCACGACGTGCTCGGCCTGATTCAGGTGACACGCTCGGGCGTGCTGCTCTTCGGCAACATCGACGTGGTGGGCACCGACCTCGAGGCCGGCTTCAAGGACGTGCTCCTCCCCAAGGTGCGGGAGATGGGGGGCGACGGCGTGGTGCGCGTGCGCTTCCACATGACGCAGTACACGCCGGTGGCGCGCGTGCTCGGCGTCTTGTTCTTCTTCGTGCCCCTGCCGTCGTCGGTGGTCATCACCGGGCAGGTGGTGAAGCTCAGGAACGCGAACCCGGCGTTGTCGCCGGGGATGGTGCACTGAAGCCCCTCGAAGGGACGGCTCAGAGCACCGACTTCGCGGCCTTCACCACGTTGGCCACGGTGAGCCCGTACTGCTCGAAGAGCACCTTGTCGGGCGCCGAGGCGCCGAAGCGATCGACCCCCACCGTCGCGCCGCGCTCGCCGACCCACTCCTGCCAGCCGTGGGTGATGCCCGCTTCGACGGAGAGTCGCGCGGTGACCGACGGCGGCAGCACCTCGTCGCGCACCGCCCTCGGCTGCGCGCGGAAGGCCTCCATGCAGGGCATCGAGACGACGCGGGTCGGCGTGCCGCCCTTCTCCAGCTCCTCCTGCGCGCCCAGCGCGAGCTGCACCTCGGAGCCGGTGGCGATGAGGATGAGCTTCGGCGCGCCGCCCTTCGCCTCGGAGAGCACGTAGGCGCCCTGGTGCAGGCCCTTGGCCGGCGCGAGCTTCGAGCGATCGATCGTGGGCACCTTCTGGCGGGTCAGCACCAGGCCGGTGGGGCCGGTCTTGCGCTCCAGCGCGTAGCGCCACGCCTCGGCGGACTCGGTGGCGTCGGCCGGACGCACCACGTGCAGGTTGGGAATGGTGCGCATCGCCATCAGGTGCTCGACCGGCTGGTGCGTGGGACCGTCCTCGCCGAGGCCGATGGAGTCGTGAGTCCACACGTGCACCACTGGAAGGTGGTTCATCGCCGCCAGGCGCACCGAGGGCCTCATGTAGTCGGTGAAGCAGAAGAACGTCGCGGTGAAGGGCCGCAGGCCGCCGTGATAGCTGATGCCGTTGGCGATGCCCGCCATGGCGTGCTCGCGGACGCCGAAGTGAACGTTGTGGCCGGTGCCGCCCTGCCCCTCGAAGCTGCCCCCGTCCTTCAAGACCGTCTTGGTCGAGCCGCCGAGGTCGGCGTCGCCGCCGATGAGCTCCGGGGCCTTCTGCGCCAGGGCGTTGAGCACCTGGCCCGCCGCGGTGCGCGTCTCCACGCCAGTGCCCGGCTTGAACTCCGGCATCGCCGCGAACAAGTCCTTGGGCAGCTCGCCCTTCGAGGTGCGCTCGAACTCCGCCGCGAGCTCTGGGAAGGCCCCAGCCCAGGCGGCCTTGCGCTTCTCCCAATCGGCCTCCGCCGCCTTGCCGGCGTCCACCGCGGCGCGGAACTTCGCCAGCGCGTCGGCCGGGACGAAGAACTTCTCCTCCGTCGGCCAGCCGAGCGCCTTCTTGGTGAGGGCGATCTCCTGCTCCCCCAGCGGGCTCCCGTGCGCGGCGGACTTGCCCGCCTTGTTGGGCGAGCCGAAGCCGATGGTGGTCTTGATGATGAGCAGCGAGGGCCGCTTGGTCTCCGCCTTGGCCGCGCTGATGGCCGCGTCGATGGCCGCGAGGTCCGTGTTCCCGTGCGCGACGGTGAGCACGTGCCAGCCGTAGGCCTCGAAGCGCTTGCCCACGTCCTCGGAGAAGGACATCGACGCCGGCCCGTCGAGGGTCACGTCGTTGGCGTCGTAGAGTGCGATGAGCTTGCCGAGCTTCAGGTGCCCGGCGAGGGAGGCGGCCTCCGCGGCCACGCCCTCCATCACGCAGCCGTCGCCGACCAGGGTGTAGGTGAAGTGATCGACGATCGCGTGGCCGGGCCGGTTGTAGCGGGCGGCAAGCGCGCGCTCCGCCATTGCCATGCCCACCGCGTTGGCGAAGCCCTGGCCGAGCGGGCCGGTGGTGGCCTCGACGCCGGCGGTGACGCCGAACTCCGGGTGACCAGGGGTCTTCGAGCCCCACTGGCGGAAGCGCTGAAGCTCCTCCATCGAGAGCGGGTACCCGGTCAGGTGGAGCAGCGAATACAGGAGCATCGAGCCGTGGCCCGCCGAGAGCACGAAGCGATCGCGATCGAGCCAGTGCGGGTTCGAGGGCGCGTGCTTCAGGTGCCGGGACCAGAGCACCCACGCCATCGGGGAGGCGCCCAGCGGCAGGCCCGGGTGACCGGAGTCGGCCTTCTGAATGGCGTCGATGCTGAGCGTGCGCAGCGTGTTGATGCAGAGCGTGTCGAGGTCGGCGGACATGTCCGCCTTACGTAGCGCAAAACCAAAGCGCTCGTCAGCCGCCGTCTCCAGCCAGGTAGCTCAGGATGACCTCGTCGAGGCTCTTCTCGGAGATGAGGTCTTCCCCGAACAGGGTCTCCACGCCGATGTTGTTCTCCCTCGGCGCTTCCTTCAGCTCTCGCGCCGCGAGCACTTCGGGCGGCAGCATCACCGGCGGGGGAGCGATGGACACCGGCGCCGACTGCGGCTGCGACGGGCGGGGCGCCGGCGGCGGCGGCTTCGACATGTCGAGCTGCCCCGGCTGGTAGGCGCGCGCCGAGTGGTCGACGTTGTCGTACACGCCGTTGATGAGGTTGCGCAGCATCTCCTTGTGCTGCTCTTCCATCATCTCGCGGACGAGCTCGGCGAGCTTCGGCTCCTTCACCTTGTCGGCGTAGGAGCGCTTCTTCGACGCCATGATGTTCCCGCCCACGAACAGGTGCGTGATGATGTGCGGGTTGGAGACGCCGGAGTCCTCGGTCTGGACGTGGTAGACCTTCCCCTTGTGCTTGATGTTGTGGTTGAAGCCGGTGACGGCTTTCTCGAAGGTCTTGGGGGCCATACGTCGGCGGGCACAGTAGCAGACGGACCCCAGCACCGAAAGGAAACCGAAGGACGGTGAATCAGCCGCGGGGCAGGCGCCCTCCGGCGCGGGCCAGCTCCTCGGGCGTGTTGATGCCGTCGAGCGCGCGACCTGAGGGCCTGGGCAGCAGCCGCGTCTTCGCGCCGGTCAAGAGGGCCTGGAGCGAGGGCCGTTCGGGCAGGGCCTTCGCCCAGGGCTCAGCGAGCGCGCGCCGGTAGACGCCGGGAAAGGGATCGAAGCGCCCAGCGGCCTCGAAGAGCGCCACGTCGATCTCGTCATTCGCGGCGTCGAGGAGCAGCCGCGCCACGTCCTGGCTCACGTTGGGGGAGTCGCAGGCCAGCACCAACACCCAGGGGGTCGCGGCCCGGAGCAGCAGGGACACCACGCCCGCGGGTGGGCCGTGAAAGGGCTCGAGATCGGGCACCTGCGGCAACCCGAACCGGGCGAGCTCCGGGTCCGTGCCCGAGAGCAGCGCCTCGGCGGCCAGCGGTCTCAGGTCGAGCAGGCGATCGATCACCGTGCGACCCTCGACCTCGATCAGCCCCTTGGCGACGCCTCCCAAGCGCGTGCCTTTGCCGCCGGCGAGAATCCCCAGAGTGAGCGCGGCAGGCGTCATGGCGGCCTCCTCACTTCAAAACCCATGGAATCGCAACGGGTTGACCTGGGTCCCCCCCTTGACGGGCTGTGCCCTTCTTCCCTACAGAGGGGTCGGCCGCAGTCACGAGGATTCGAGCGCACATGCCAGAGATCGCCTTGCCGACGTCGTCTCGTCCTGGACTCCGCACCCGCGTCGCGATGCCGCTGCCCCCGCCGGAGCCGGCCCCGCGCCCCTCACACCCGCGCCTGTCGTTGATCCCCGTCGATCTCATTCAGGACCTGGAGCGCGAGGCCAAGCTGGAGGAGACCGGCGAGACCGAGCTCGAGCCGCGCACCTCGCCGATCGCCGTGGGTGGCGACGACGTGGCCTTCATGGCCGAGTCGCCCGCGAACGTGGAGGAGGCCATCGAGGCGCTCGCCGAGGTCGCGCTCTTCAAGGACCTTCCCCGCGCCTCCCTCGAGGCCCTGGCCGGGGACGCGATGCAGCTCGAGCTGCCCGACGGCGAGTCGCTGTTCCTCGAGGGCGAGGAGGCCGGCAGCTTCTTCGTGATGATGGAGGGCACCGTCGAGCTCCTCCGCCAGAAGGACGGCCGCGAGGTGGCGCTGCGCCACGTCAGCCGCGGCGAGGCCATGGGCCTGTTCGGGCTCTTCAGCGGCCAGCAGCGGGCGGCGTCGGCGCGAGCCATCGGTGACTGCGTGGCGCTGGTCGTCTCCGGCGAGCGGATGCAGGCCCTGCTCGAGCGCGACGACGATCTGCACGACCGGCTCCTGCGCTTCTTCCGCGAGCGGCTGCTCGAGTCGTTCATGGCGAACCGGCTCTTCGGCGACATCGACTCCATCGCCAGGGCGCGCCTCATCGGCCGCTTCACCAACAAGACGCTCAAGGCGGGCGACGCGCTGCTCAACCCCGGCGAGGTGGTGAACCTGCTGTTGGTGGTGACCCACGGCAGCGTCATCGTCGAGGAGCGCTCGAAGCTCGGCGCCTCGAAGCAGTACGAGCTCGGCACCGGCCAGTTCCTCACCGTGACCTGCGCGCTCTCGGGCCTGCCCTCGCGCCTGCGCGTCTTCACCAACGACTTCGCGACCGTCTCGGTGCTCTCGCACAAGGATCTCAACGAGCTGATGAAGGACTACCCCGCCCTGCGCCTCTTGCCCTCGCGGCTGCCGGCGCACGCGCGCCAGGTCGATCGCGACGTGTTCTGCGGCACCACCGGCGTCGGCGGCATGTGATGGCGACGCGGCCCGGGAACGCGGCCGGTCCCTCGGGCGTTCTGTTCGGGTCGTGACCTCTCGCGGCGAGCTCCACGTCGGACGGCTCCTCCTCCTGGTGGGAATTGTCGGCGCGTCGATCTGGGCGTGGGACTTCCCGGCGCTCTTGCCCTTCAAGCTGCTCGCGGTGATGGGGCACGAGACCGGGCACGCGCTGGCCTCGCTGGTCACCGGCGGCAGCGTCGACTCGGTGAGCCTCAAGGCCGACGAGAGCGGCAACTGCCTCTCGCGCATTCCAGACTCCTTCTTCGCGCGGGTGCTGGTGTCCTCGGCGGGCTACGTCGGGAGCGCCCTCATCGCCGTGGTGCTCCTGCTCCTCACCTACCGCTTCGACGCCCGGCGGAAGATGCTGGGCGCGGCCTGCGCCTGGCTTGTGGTGATGGGGCTCTTCTACGCGCGCGACGGCTTCACCCTGCTGTTCTGCGTGGCCATGGCGGCGGCCTTCGGCGCGGCGGCGAAGTGGCTCCCCGACGCTTTGGTGGGCGCGACGAACCTGTTCATCGCCAGCTTCACCGCGCTCTACGCGGTGCTCGACCTGAAGGACGATCTGTGGAACCGCGCGGTGCGCTCGCACAGCGACGCGCAGATCCTCGCCGACGCGACGCTGCTCCCGGCGGTGGTGTGGGCCGCGCTGTGGACCGTGATGAGCGTGGCGATCCTCGCGGTGGGCGGCTGGCTCGCCCTCAAGGCCGACGGCCGGCGCTCGGCGCTGCTCGGGGCGCGGGTCCGCTCGAGCTGACCCGCTCGTCACCGGGGCCGCAGGCGGTAGCGCGCGAAATCGCCCGCGTCGCGCAGCTGCAGGTACGGGTTCCTCGCGCGCTCGCGCCCGAGCGTCGACACCGGGACGTCGCCGTAGTGGTGCCCCGGGTAGACGGTGGTGTCGTCAGGGAGCTGGCCCAGGGTCTCGAAGAGCGAGGCGTGGAGGGCGCGCACGTCACCGCCGGCGAGGTCGCAGCGCCCGCAGGCGTTGACGAACAGCGTGTCGCCGCTGAAGAGCGCCCCCCGGCAGACCAGGCACTGCGAGCCGGGCGTATGCCCCGGGGTGTGCACGCAGGTGATGGTGGCGGCGCCCAGGCGCAGCTCGTCGCCAGGCACCAGCGGCCGCACCGCGTCGCCCAGCCCCAAAATGAACGACGAGGTGACGAGCTCGGGGCCCTGGACGTACACGGGCAGATCGAGCCGCTCGAGCAAGGGGGCGACGCCGTTCACGTGGTCCTGGTGGCCGTGGGTGAGGACGATGGAGCGCAGCGTTCGCCCGTCCTCCTCCGCGGCGGCGCAGATCGCGTCCACGTCCCAGGCGGGATCGACGACCGCGGTGTGGGGCGACTCGGCCGGCCCGAGGAGATGAATGAAGTTCTTCATCGGTCCGAGCGTCAGCTGGCGTACGTACAGCGACTCTGATTTCGTGGCGCCCATGATGAACCGATTCACCGTGCTCTCTACTCTGCTCGCTTGCAGCGCGCTTGCCGGGGAGAAGCCGGCCTTCACCTACAAGGCTCCCCCCGCCGGCGACGACGAACGCCCGGTCATCGTGGAGGCCGTGGTCAGCCCGCAAGGCAGCGACTACGCCTTCAAGCTGGAGTTCAACAAGGAGCCCTGGGGTGACGGCTGCAAGCAGCGGTGCGCCAACGCCACCCTCTTCCTCGATCTCGACGGCAGCAAGGCCACCGGCCTGAAGCTGAAGGACGCGAAGGCCGACGAAACGGGTGCAGATCTTGCGATCACGATTCAGGGCACGCGCGACGTGAAGGAGGGCGTGGCCGTCCCCGGCCTGCGCGTCAAGGTGGTGCAGTACGCGGAGGACGCGACCGCCGTCGATCAGGGCACGACGCTGATGGAGCTCGACCAGCGGCGCGACCCGGAGCGCGTCCTGGCGCAGGGCAGCTCGGTCTACCTGCTGGTCGACGCGAACGCGGGCAACCTGCCGTCGGGCGCGAGGATGCGCGTCATCTACCACCCGCCAGACACCAAGGCGCTGGTGGGCACGGCGGTGGGCCTGGCGGCGCCGAGCTCCGCGCGGGTCGAGCTCTTCAAGGACGGCAAGCTCACCAACCCGAGCAAGCCGAAGAAGAAGTCCGCCTACGAGAAGTACTGAGAGGCGCGATGCTCTTCACCCGCCCCGACGGAAGACTGGCGAGGGACGTCCCTCCCGCGCGCCGCATCATGCCCTTCATCATGCGCGGGCGGACGGAGTCGCAGGTCTTCTTCGAGCAGCAGCTCGACCTGACCAAGACGGAGCCCTTCATCGCCGAGTGGAACGCCGCGCACCCCGAGCTCAAGGCGACGCTGTTTCACGTCTTCCTGTGGGCGGTGGTGCGGGGCATCTCGGCGCGGCCCCGCTTGAACCGCTTCGTGATGGGCTCGAAGATCTGGGAGCGCGACGGCATCTGGATCTCGTTCTCGGCGAAGAAGCGCCTCGACGACGACTCGCCCATCGTGGTCATCAAGCGCCGCTTCGACCCCGACCCGAGCTTCGAGGACGTGGTGAAGGCGCTGAGCGGGGACATCAAGAACGGCAAGGGCGACGCCAAGAGCCACGTGGACAAGGAGCTCGCGCTCTTCCTCGCCCTGCCCGCCCCGCTCCTTCGACTTGGGGTGAAGCTCTTCCAGTGGCTCGATCGCTGGAACCTGTTGCCAGGGAGCTTCATCCACCCCGACCCGATGTACACCAGCCTGTTCGCGGCCAACCTGGGCAGCGTGGGCCTCGACGCCGCGTTCCACCACCTCTACGAGTGGGGCAACTGCCCCTTCTTCGCTGCCCTCGGCAAGGTGAAGGCGGTGGAGACGCCAAAGGGCCCGCGCCCTGTGTGCAGCGTGCGCTACACCTTCGACGAGCGCATCGAGGACGGCCTCTACTGCGCCAGCGGCCTCGAGCTGGTGAAGCGCTGCGTCGAGTCGCCCAGAGACGCCTGATGGGGAAGCCGTCCATCACCTCGCGCTCCGTCCAGCGCGCCGACGGCACCACCCGAGACGACGAGCTCGCCGTCGAGGAGCCGCTGGAGATTCGCCTCCTCGGCGAGACGCTCGGCGTGACGCTCCGCACGCCGGGAGAGGACGAGGCGCTGGCGGTAGGCTTCCTCCACGGGGAAGGGCTCATCACCGGCATCGCCGACCTCGGCACGGTCGTGCACTGCGGGAAGACGACCGACGAAGCCTACGGAAACCTCGTCGAAGTGACGCCGGCGCCCGGCGCCCACGTGGTGCTGAAGCGAGTCGACCGCACGCGGCGGCTCACGGTCACCACCTCGGCGTGCGGGCTCTGCGGCCGCGTCACCATCGACGATCTGGTGGCGATGGCGGGCCCGGTGCCGCACGGGCCGGTGCTCGACCGGGCGCTCCTCGCTGGTGCCCCGGAGCGCCTGCGCGAGGTGCAGGCCCGCTTCCACCGCACCGGCGCGGTCC
The DNA here is from genome assembly GCA_037443525.1 of Archangiaceae bacterium. Lineage (GTDB taxonomy): Bacteria > Myxococcota > Myxococcia > Myxococcales > Myxococcaceae > JBBIOE01. Next base: position 44,432 of record JBBIOE010000011.1, read on the forward strand.
ACGGCGCGCTCCTCCTCTCCGCCACGGGCGCGATGCTCGCCTCGGGCGAGGACGTGGGGCGCCACAACGCCGTCGACAAGGCGGTGGGGCGCTGGCTGCTCTCGGGCTCGACGGAGGCGCCGGCGCTGCTGGTCGTCTCCGGCCGCGCGGGCTTCGACGTGGTGCAGAAGGCGGCCATGGCCCGGGTGCGCGTGGTGGTGAGCGTCTCCGCGGCCACCAGCCTGGCGGTCGACACGGCGGAGCGCGTGGGCCTCACCCTCGTCGGCTTCTGTCGCGACGGCGCCTTCTCCGTCTACTCGCACCCCGAGCGCGTCGGCCCCTGAACCATGGGACTGTCACGGCTGCTCCGATGCCCGGTTGACGGGGCGCAACTTTTTCAGCGATACCAACACGTATGAGCAAGGGCGTACCCCCGATTCAGATGCACGACGCCAAGGAGCTCGCCAAGGGCTACGCCGGCTGGTTCCGCTGGGTTGAGATCGCGAGCATCGTGACCTTCTGGTCGCTGGTGGCGGCGCTGGTCTGGAAGGCCTTTCCCTACGCGGTGAAGAGCCCGTGGGTGGTGGCCGCCGCGCTGGCCGCCGGCTACGTGATGGCCGACTTCGCCTCCGGGGTGGTGCACTGGATCTTCGACACCTGGGGCACCACCAAGACGCCTCTGTTCGGCCAGACGGTGATTCGCCCCTTCCGCGAGCACCACGTCGACGAGAAGGCGATGACCCGCCACGACTACATCGAGACCAACGGCGCCAACTGCCTGGTGGCGGTGCCGGTGGCGGCGGCGTCGCTCCTCATCCCGCTCGACGTGCAGGGCTTCGAGGGCCTGGGCTTGTTCGCCCTGTGCGCCATCGGCTCGATGAACATGTGGGTGATGATGACCAACCAGTTCCACAAGTGGTCGCACCTGGACGAGCAGGACATGCCGTGGGGCCTGTCCACGCTGCAGCGCTGGCGGCTGGTGCTCAACCCCAACCACCACTCGGTGCACCACACCGCGCCCTTCACCAGCTACTACTGCATCACCACCGGCTGGCTGAACTGGCCGCTGCACAAGCTGGGCTTCTTCCGCGCGATGGAGCGCGTGGTGACGGCGCTCACCGGCGCCATTCCCCGGCAGGACGACATCGGGCTCGAGGCCGCGCTGGCGACCGCGCCGATGAAGCCGCTCGAGCCGTCACCCGAGCCGCAGGTCGATCTGTCGCGCCCCTGAGAGCGTCTCGCCCAGAAAGCGCGAGCCCACCGCGAGGAAGCGCTCCGGCGTGTCGGTGACGAGGTACCGCCGCTCCACCGGGCCGGCTTCCGTGCGGAGCAGCCCCTGCTCGCGAAGGACCTCCTCCACGCGCTCGGCGGTGGCGTGCGCCGAGTCGACCAGCGTCACGTTGGGCCCCACGGCCTTCTGAATCACCGGCGTGAGCAAGGGGTAGTGCGTGCAGCCCAGGACCAGGGTGTCGACGCCGTGGGAGAGGAAGGCCTGGTCGAGGTAGCGCTCGGCCACCAGGCGGGGCACGTCGCCGTCGGTCCACCCCTCCTCGGCGAGCGGCACGAAGAGCGGGCAGGCCTTGGCGTGCACCTCGACGCCCGGGCGCAAGCCCGCGATGGCCCGCTGGTAGGCGCCGGAGGCGATGGTGCCGGGGGTGCCGATGACGGCGATGGTGCCGTTCCTGGTGCTCCTCACCGCCGTCTGGGCGCCGGGCTCGATGACGCCCACCACCGGCACGGGGAGCTTCTCCCGGAGGGCCGGCAGGGCCACCGCCGAGGCGGTGTTGCAGGCCACCACCAAGAGCTTGATGCCGTGCGACATGAGCTCGTTGGCGTTGGCGAGGGAGTAGCGGGTCACCACCTCGCCGGACTTGGTGCCGTAGGGCACGCGCGCGGTGTCACCCAGGTACACGGTGGACTCGCCGGGGAGCCGCTCCATCAGGGCCTTCAAGACGGTGAGCCCGCCCACTCCGGAGTCGAACACGCCGATGGCGCCGTGGGCCTGTTGCCGCATGAGCGGTGGCCCTAGCACACGGCGCGCCGGAGCGGAGCGGTCACCGGCCGAGCGGAGAGGGGACGTCGGGCTCGGCGTGCTCCGCTTTGTCCAGGGAGCCCGCGTGGGGCCGCGCGGCCTCGCCCGCGATGGCGCGCGCGCATGGCTTTAGAAATGCGAACCCCCGGGGGCCGCCCGGGGGTCGTCGCGTCACCAGGCTTCGGCACGCGTCACTGCATCACGATCTCGGGCGTCGACGAGCTGACCTGCGGGAAGGCGCCGGCAGTGACAGTAACGGTGGGCGGGCTGGTGAGGTTCGACTTGTAGAGGATGGACCCGGACCCGACCGCCTGAATGTAGACCTGGTAGGTGTCGGGGTAGAGGTACGGGAAGGCCGTTCCCATCACGCCGCTGGTCGAGCAGGGGACGGTCGAGCCCGCGGTGCCGTAGACGTAGTTGCCGCTGGAGTCCTTGAGATCGATCTTCACCTGGGTCGCTCCGACGTAGGCGCAGTCGCGGTTCACTCCGCCCGAGTTGAACGTCCAGCGCAGCGGCAGGCTCCCGACGTTCCACTCCAGCGCATACTGCGCGGCGACCGAGCCGCCGACGAAGAGCGGGGGCAGGGCGCTGACCTTCCGGTAGTAGTAGAAGCCGTTGTCGTCGGACGCCGCTACGTCGATGGTGTGGTTGCCCGCGGTCGAGGTGACGAGGACGCCAGGCGAGCTCCCGCCCGCGAGCCCATCCGAGCAGGTGAACAGTTGCCCCTGCCCGTTGTCGACGGTGACGACGACCTTCGTCACGCCAGCCTGCGTGCAGTTCGGCGTCGAGGAGAGGCTGTTGGCCGGGAAGGTCCACGAGACGTAGGCGAAGGCGGGCTGTCCGGCCACTGGCGCGAGGTCGACCGCCGCGTTGACGTCGGTGACGAGCACGACGAACGTGCCCGAGGCCGAGTAGAGAAGCGTGCCGGCGCTGTTCGTCGCCTGAATGGTGAACGGGTAGTTGCCCGGTGCAAAGTTGGTCAGGGTGATGCCGTCGGCGCCGGCCGGCGAGCAGTTGAAGACTCCGTTGTTCGCAAGCGCCACGCCCGCGATGTCCAGCGTCACCTTCGACACCGACGGCACGTCGGCGCAGTGGCGGCCACCGAAGGTCCACAGCACCGTCAGATTCACCTTCGCGACGGGCGTCAGGTCGACCGCGAGGCTTGCATCGGAGTTGCCCAGGGTGAGCGAGCCCGACGAGGCGTACAGCTCGACGCCCGAGTCGTTCTGCCCGGAGAGGGTGTACGTGTACGCCCCCTGCTTGAAGTTGAGCAGGGTGATGCCGTCGGTGCCGGTCGAGGTGCACGAGTAGACGCCGCCGTTCTCCAGCGACTGCCCGGGGATGGTCACCTTGACCCTGGTGACGCCGCCGACCTGGCCGCAGGTGCGCCCGCCGAAGGTCCACAGGAACGTGATGTTGTGGGGCTTGTTGCCACCGTTCGAGACCACGACGCAGCCCGATGAGGCCACCAGGAACAACGCCGCCACCGCGATGTTGAGGACCTTCATTCGTGCGTTCATGTCGCCTCCGACGAGGGAAAAATCTCCCGTATTCAGCCAGCATTGCCAACCATTTGATACCCCTGGGCAATTCTTGCTCGTACGCAACAGGGGTGTTACTCGGGGCGAATGACGTTGGCGGCGATCAACTACGTGGACGTGCTCAAGAGCTCGTCCGCCGTCGAGCTGTCGGTGTTGGTGCTCCTGGCGGTGGCCTCGGCCTACTCCTGGGCGCTGATCTCGATGAAGCTGTTGCAGCTTCGCAAGGCTCGCGCGGAGTCGGTGATGTTCCTCGACACCTTCTGGAAGTCGTCGCGGCTCGACGGCATCTACCAGACGTCGAAGCAGCTCGAGAGCTCGCCCATCTCCCGCGTGTTCCGCGCCGGCTACGAGGAGCTCTCCAAGCTCGCGCAGCACAAGGGCGAGAAGGACGAGGCGATGGCCGAGAAGCTGGGCGGCATCGAGAACGTCGAGCGCGCGCTGGGCCGGGCCTCGCTGGCGGAGCTCACCACGCTCGAGGCGCACATCTCGTTCCTGGGCACGGTGGGGAGCACCGCGCCCTTCATCGGGCTGTTCGGCACGGTGATGGGCATCCTCTCCGCGTTCAGCGAGATCGCCGAGAAGGGCAACGCGACAATCGCCACGGTGGCGGCGCCGATCGGCAACGCGCTCCTCGCCACGGCGGCGGGCCTGTTCGCGGCCATCCCCGCGGTGGTGGCCTACAACTCCTTCGTCTCGAAGATCCGCGTCTTCGACACCGAGATGTCGAGCTTCTCGAACGACTTCCTCAACATCGTGAAGCGGCACTTCTTCAAGTGAGGCGCTAGAGCGTGGGCATGTCGGCCGGCAAGGGCGCGGGTGGCCGCGCCACGATGAGCGAGATCAACGTCACCCCGATGGTCGACGTGATGCTCGTGTTGCTCATCATCTTCATGGTGACCGCGCCGCTCATTCAGCAGGGCGTGAAGGTGAACCTGCCGGAGACCAAGGCCGCGCCGGTGGAGTCGACGGACAAGAAGCTGGTGGTGAGCATCGACGTGTCGAAGAAGGTCTTCATCGGCGAGGTCGAGGTGCCGCTCGACGAGCTGGAGCAGAAGCTCAAGACCAACGCCAAGGCACAGGCCGACAAGGAGCTCTACCTGCACGCCGACCGCGACCTGCCCTATGGGGTGGTGGTGGACGTGATGGCGGCGGCGCAACGTGCGGGCATCACCAATGTCGGCATGATCACGGACCCGATGGGCGCCGGCCGGACGTCGAAGCCCGTGAAGGAGAAGAAGCCCTGAGCGAGGACGGCACCCTCGGCTCGGCTCAGGGTGAACGCATGATGAGCACCCAGGCGCCCAGCCTGTTGCGTCCCCAGCCGTCGAGGCTCATGCCGTACCTCGTGGGCTCGGTGGTGGGCCACGCCGTGGTGGTGGGGCTCTTTCTCGCGTTCTCGTTCGCCTTCTCCGGCCCGCCGATGGAGCTCGATCAGAAGCCCATCAAGGCCACGCTGGTGCGGCTGGGCAAGAAGCGCGAGGAGAAGCTGCTCCCGCGCAAGGAAGAGCCTCTGCCCCCGCCGCCGAAGGCGGAGAAGGCCGTCGAGGTGAAGGCGCCCGAGCCGGCGGCGGTGAAGATCCCCACCAAGGACGCCAAGGAGGCCCCCAAGCCGAAGGACAAGTCCGACGGCGCCAAGGACGCGCGGAAGAACCTCTTCGCCGCCTTCGACAAGACCGCGCGCGCGGGCAAGGTCGAGGAGCCCGAGGGCGAGGAGGACGGTGACAAGAATGGCGACGCCGCCAAGGCCGAGGGCGAGCGCTACTTCGCGCTTCTGCAGAACGTGGTGCACCGCAACTACGACGTCTCGGACACCATCGCCGAGGCCGAACGGCGCACGCTCAAGGCCCAGGTGGCGCTGAGGATCGGCGTCCACGGCGAGCTGCTCGACGTGAAGCTGTCCAAGAGCTCGGGGAACGATCTGTTCGACGACGCGGTCATGGGCGCGGTGAAGAAGGCCGCGCCGTTCACTCCCCCGCCGGATCATCTGAAGGACGCGCTGAAGAAGGACGGTGTCGCGTTCGTCTTCACGCCGTAGGACTGGTAGATCCCGCCGCCTCCCCTTCCACAGGAGACTTCGCATGCCGCGCGCTTCGTTCCCTCTCGTGTTCGCGTTGTCGCTCCTGCCGGTGGTGGCGTCGGCGCAACAGCCGGTGATCGAGATCTCCGGCGCGAACTTCCGGCCGATGCCGCTGGCGGTCGCGACGCCCGCGGCCCAGGACGACGGCGCGAAGCGGCTCGCGGCCGAGTTCGACGCCGCGCTCACCTACGACTTCTCGGCCTGCGGCCTCTTCCAGGTGCTCGATCGCAAGAGCTTCCTCTCCGACGCGAAGGAGGGCGTCACCGCCGCCAGCATCAACTTCAACAACTGGTCGAACGTGGGCGCCGAGTCGCTGGTGAAGACGCAGCTGTCGGCCGACGGGGACACGCTGCGCGGTGACCTCAGGCTCTTCGCGGTGTCGGCGGGGCGAGAGGAGCTGAAGGTGAGCGACGCGGTGCCCGCGAGGGACGTGCGGCGCCTGGCGCACAAGCTCGCCAACGCCGTCTACAAGCACTTCACCCGCGAGACCGGCCCCTTCGAGTCGCGCATCGCCTACGTGCGCAAGGCCGGCGCGGGCAAGGACGTGATGCTGGCCGACTGGGACGGGAAGAACGCGGTCGCGGCCGCCTCGGGGAGCATCAACGTGCTGCCGGCGACGATTCCCGGCGGCGGCGGCGTGGCCTTCACCTCCTACCGCAAGGGCAAGCCGCACCTGTGGGTGAGCCGCGGAGGGGCCGAGCCGGCGCTGCTGGTGGCCCAGGGGCAGATGGTGAGCGGCGTGGCCTATTCGCCCGACGGCCACCGCATCGCGTACTCGGTGGCTGACGGTGAGAACGCGGAGATCTGGGTGGCCGCGGCGGACGGCTCGGGTGCGAAGAAGATCACCGACACGAAGTACTTCCTGAACTCGAGCCCCTCGTGGTCGCCGGACGGCAAGCGCCTCGCCTTCGTGTCGAACCGGCTGGGGAACCCGCAGATCTTCGTGATGGGCGCCGACGGCTCGGAGCCCACGCTCATCACCCACCAGGGCACCTACAACACCACTCCGGCCTGGAGCCCTCGCGGCGATCTCATCGCCTTCACCGCGCGCGACGAGCGCAACGCCTTCGACATCTTCACCGCCAACGTCGAGAACCCGAAGAGCGCGAAGATCACCCGGCTCACCCAGGACGCGGCCAACAACGAGGAGCCGGCCTTCTCGCCCAACGGCCGACTGATCCTCTTCTCCTCCACGCGGGGCGGCTTCCGCGGGTTGTGGGTGATGACCTTCGACGGCAACAACCAGGTGGCGCTGCCGATGGACAGGGGCGAGTACACGACGCCCGATTGGGGCCACTGAGCGATCGCGAGCCGTGCCGACGTCCCACACCACGGCGGCGCGCCGGCTGCGTGAGGGGCCCAGGCGAGCGCAGAGCGTTCACCGCCGATTCCGGGGGCTTGCCCACGGCCGCGAACGTCCGCGGGCATGGTGCGCGATCTGCACTGTCGTCCCCATATGGGCGCCAGTCGTGGACAGAGGACCGCAGTCGTCGACATCGTGCCGCGGGGCCTCCAGGGGCAGGTGGAGGCGCTCCTCGAACAGTGCCGCCCGGCGCTCCGTGACGGCACCGTGCTGCTCGCGCAAGCCGAGGGCCAGGTGGTCGGCGTGGCGGTGCTGCGGCTCGGAGCCCCGGAGGCGGAGATTCGCGCCCTGGTGACGGACCCCAACTTCCGGCACAAGGGCGCCGGGCGCACGCTGGTGGCCGAGATGACCCGGCGGGCCCGGGCGGCGGGCTGCGAGCGGCTGCGCATTCACCTCCCCCGCAGCGACGACGCGGCCCATGGCTTCTTCCGCGCCCTCGGCTTCGAGGACACGCACGTCGCGCTCGACCTGGTGTTGTAGCGTCGGGCGCCGTGCACCCGGCCTTCTCGCTCGATCCCGACATCACGTTCTTGAACCACGGCAGCTTCGGGGCGTGCCCCAAGGAGGTGCTCGCATACCAGAGCGAGCTTCGGGCCAGGCTCGAGGCCGAGCCGGTGCGGTTCTTCACCCGCGAGCTGGAGCCCCTGCTCGACGAGGCCCGCGCGGCGGTCGCGGGCTTCGTGGGCGCCAAGCCCGAGGACCTGGTGTTCGTCCCGAACGCGACGACGGGCGTGAACGCGGTGCTGGGCAGCTTCCCGCTGCGCGCGGGCGACGAGGTGCTCGCCACGAGCCATGGGTACAACGCCTGCGCGAACGCCCTCCGGCGCGCGGCCGAACGAGCCGGCGCGTCGGTGGTCGTCGCCGAGGTGCCCTTCCCCGTCGCGTCGCCGGCGCAGGTCGTGGAGGCGGTGGTGGCCCGGGTGACGCCGCGCACGCGCCTCGCGCTCGTCGATCACGTCACCAGCCCGTCGGCGCTCGTCTTCCCCATCGAGCGGCTGGTGCCCGAGCTGCAGCGGCGGGGCGTGCGAGTGATCGTCGACGCGGCGCACTCCGCGGGCCAGGTGCCACTGGCCCTCGATGCACTCGGCGCGGACTTCGCCACCGGCAACCTGCACAAGTGGACCTGCGCGCCGAAGGGCTCGGCCTTCCTGCACGTGCGGTGCGATCACCAGCGCGAGCTGCGCCCCCACGTCGTCAGCCACGGCGCGAACTCGCCGCGCACCGATCGCTCGCGCTTGCACCTCGAGTTCGACTGGGTGGGCACCGCCGATCCGACCGCGTGGCTGGCGACGCCGCGGGCGCTGGAGGTCCTGCCGCGGCTCTTCGGGAGCTGGGAGTCGATTCGCGCCGAGAACCACGCCCTAGCGGTGCGGGCTCGGGCGCGGCTGGGGGCCGCCGTGGGCACGCCCGTCGCGGCTCCCGAGGCGATGCTGGGCTCGATGGCGGCGGTGCTGCTGCCTGTGCTGAAGGCACCCCTTGGGCCAGGTGCCCCTGACCCGCTTCAGGAGCGGCTGTTCTACGAGCACCACGTCGAGGTGCCGGTCTACGCCTTCCAGGGCACGCGGGTCCTGCGCCTCTCGGCCCAGCGCTACAACACCCTCGAGGACTACGAGAAGCTGGCGCGCATTCTCCCCGCTCTGCTGTAGGGTCTCAGGTCCCGTGACGCGCTACGCCTCCATCGACGTCGGTACCAACTCCGTCCTGTTGCTCGTCGCCGAGAAGTCCCCCACGGGCCGCCTCGAGGCGGTGGTGGAGCGCGCCGAGATCACCCGCTTGGGCCGCGGCGTCGACCGCACCCGGCTGCTCTCGCCCGAGGCCATCGAGGACACGGTGAAGGTCTTGGAGGCCTTCACCCGCGACGCGCACGAGCACGGCGCCGAGGAGATCGTGGTCAGCGCCACCAGCGCGGCCCGCGACGCCTCGAACGGCCCGCTCTTCCTCGACGAGGTCCGAAGGCGGTGCGGGCTCACCGTCGAGATCCTCTCGGGCGACGACGAGGCGCGGCTCTCCTTCGCCTCGGCCCTGGCGGACTTCGACGGGCACGGCCCGATGATCGTCCTCGACATCGGCGGCGGCTCGACGGAGTTCGTCTACGGCGACGCGAAGGGGCAGATCTCGTTTCGCCACAGCTTCGACGTCGGCTCGGTGCGCATGACGGAGCGCTTCGTGCGAAATGATCCGCCGATCGCCGACGAGCTGGCGGCGATTCGCCAGCACGTGGGCGCCACCTTGGGCGCCCTCCCCGCCCCGCCGCCCGGGGCCCGGCTGGTCGGCGTCGCCGGCACGGTCACCACCCTCTGCGCGGTGACGAAGAAGATCGAGCCCTACGACTCGGTGCAGGTGCAGGGCGCGGTGCTCACCAAGGCCGACGTGGAGACGACCGTGGCGAGGCTCGCGCACCTGCCGCTGCAGCTCCGCCGGACGGTGCCCGGCCTTCAGCCCAAGCGCGCCGACGTCATCGTCGCCGGGGGTCTCATCCTCGCCGGCGCGCTGGAGGCGCTCGGCCTCTTGGAGGTCACCGTGAGCGACCGCGGCCTGCGCTGGGGCCTGCTCGCCGATCGCTTCGGGAAGCGCCCGTGAGCGTCGAGGTGACCCGCGGCCGGGCCACCTTCGGCCTCGCCGTGCTCTCGATCATCAACCTGCTCAACTACACCGACCGCTACATCCTCGCGGGCGTGCTCACCCGGGTGCAGGCCGCGTTTCACCTGAACGACGAGCAGGGCGGCCTCCTGGCGACGACCTTCATGATCGTCTACCTGTGCGCCTCCCCCATCGGCGGCTACCTGGGCGATCGCGTGCCGCGCCGCGTGGTCATCGGGGTGGCGGTGCTGGTGTGGAGCGTGGCGACCATCGCCTCGGGCCTCGCGAGCACCTTCCTCCTGCTCATCGTCGCGCGCGCGGCCACCGGCTTCGGCGAGGCGGGCTACGGCACCGCGGCGCCGACGTTCATCTCCGACCTGTTCCGGCGCGAGCAGCGCAGCCGGGTGCTCGCGTACTTCTACGCCGCGATGCCGCTCGGGGCGGCCCTGGGCTTCGTCGTCGGCGGGTGGATGGGCGAGCACTACGGCTGGCACTCCGCGTTCTTCGTCGGCGGGGCGCCGGGTCTCCTCCTCGGCGTGGCGTCGTTCCTCCTGCCCGAGCCGGCGCGCGGGGGCATGGACGAGCCGGGCGCGATCGTGAAAGTCACGTTCATCGAGGGCTTGCGCGCGCTCGCGCGGAACACGAGGTTCTGGGTCGTCACCACCGGCCTCACCCTGATGACGTTCTCCATCGGTGGGCTGTCGTTCTTCATGGCGAAGTTCCTGGAGACCGAGCGCGGGTACTCCTCGACCGGCGCGACGATGGCGCTCGGAGCGACGACGGTGCTCGGCGGCTTCATCGGCACGATGCTGGGGGGCGTGGTCGGCGACCGCCTCGATCGCAAGAGCCCCGGCGGTGGCGTGCTCCTGTCGGGCGTCGGGCTGCTCCTCACCGCTCCCTTGATGGTCGGCGCCGTCTACGCCCGGAACGACGCGCTGCTGCTCGGGTGCCTCTTCCTGGCCCAGCTCTTCCTCTTCCTGAACAACGGCCCGCTCAACGCCGCCATCGTCAACGCCGTCTCGCCCGGCTTCCGGGCGTTCGCCTTCAGCATCTCCACGGTCATGCTGCACGCGCTCGGAGACGCCCTCAGCCCGACGGTCATCGGGTGGATCAGCGACCGCTCGAGCCTCGGGACGGCGATCGTCCTGAACGCCATTCCGGTCGTCGCGGGTGGAGTGGTGTTGGTCGCCGGGGTGCGCGCCTTCAGGGCGGCGCCGCTGGCTCAACCTTCGGCTTGAGCTGCTCCACCAGGCGTTGGATGTCCTCCTGCAGCCGCTCGCCCTCGAAGAGCAGGTGCATGCGGAGCTTCTTTGCGCTCCCCAGCCGGAAGAAGGTCACCAGGTCTTCCCACGCAGCCTTGCGCCGCTCGATGAAGTAGCGCGTGTACAGCGCGAGCGGCAGGGAGAGCAGCGCAGCCGCCACCCCACCCCAGAGGCCGCCCAGCGCCCAGGCGGAGACGACCAGGAGCCCCCACCACAGGGGCACCATCAGGAAGGCCCCGAGGAGCTTGAGCGTGGCGACGCGGTCCTTCGGCAGCCAGATCACCCGGCTCACGACGCGGATGAACATGAATGGCACCGCGAAGAGCACGAGACCCAGCACGAAGAGCGGGAAGCCGAACACCAGGCCGAAGAGGTTCCGCGCGACGAAGAACGCCAGCTCCCGCCCGTCGAAGCTCGCGCCGAGGGTCGAGGCTTCGGCGTTCACCATGCGCAGGCGGGCCTGGAAGCTGGCGATGTCGTCCTTCAGCTCGTCGAAGCGCTCGGAGTCTTCCCGGCGCAGGACCGCCGCGCCCTTGGCCATCAGCCGCAGGCGCTCCGGGTCCTTCTCCCGGTAGCCGTTCCGCAAGGCGAAGAGCTCGTCGGCCGTCTTCACCAGGCTCAGGTCTTCCCAGTCCTCGAGGTTCAGCGTCACCGCGCGCAGGCTGGCCCCGACCTTCGTGGTGAGCAAGCGCACCCACTCCTGCTCGGCCTCGCCCTCGAGCGACGTCACCGCCTCGACGAGGATCGGCTCCCCCACCTCCACGTGCACCTGGCTCTTGAAGCGGTGCTTGTTCTCGTAGGTCAGCCCCACCGGCACGATGCGCAGGGCCTTCCCCTGGCGTGCGGCGCGCAGGGCGATACGGGCGCAGCCGGTCTTGATGTCCGAGAGCTGCGGCTCGGAGTGCGACTTGCCCTCGGGGAAGATGGTGATGGCGCGGCCGTCGACCAGGGCCTGGGCGGCGGTCAGAAGCGTCCCCTCGTTCTTCTCCATCTGCCCCGGGTGATCGACCTTGCGGTAGACCGGCAGCGCCCCCAGCCCCCGCAGCACCTGGCCGAAGACCGGCACGCGGAAGAGCGGCTCCTTGGCCAGGAAGGTGACCGGCCGGTCGGTGATGACGAAGACCAGCGCGGGGTCGATGAGGCTGTTGGGGTGGTTCCCCACGAACAGCACCGGCCCGGAGAGATCGTCGGTGCGCCGCACGACCTCCACTCGGTAGAAGAGGGAGAGCGCGAACGCCACGAGCCTGCGAACGAGCCGGTAGAACACGGCCCTCCACGTTACCGCAGCTGGCTCAAAAGACGCCGATGTTGAAGTGCACGACGTACGCCGGTTCGTTGATCTGCGTGTCCGGCGCCAGGTTGAAGGCCACGTCGACGGCGACGGGGCCGATGGGCGTCACGTAGCGCAGGCCGGTGCCGGCCACCACGCGCAGGGGCAACAGCGACGTGGGAATGGACAGCCACAGGTTTCCCGTCTCGAGGAAGACGCCCAGGTCGAAGACGGTGAACGCCGGGAAGCGCAGCTCGGCCTTGAGCAGCGCGAAGAGCTCGCCACCCGGCGACGGCACCTGGCGCCCGGCCACGATGGTCTGCGCCGAGTCCGTGCAGCCGGCCTTCACCGCCAGCGCCGTGCAGGCCGCCAGCTCCTCCCGGTACTTGGCGCGCAGGTCCTGGGCGAGGAGCTGGTCCTCGTTGAAGCCGCGCATCGAGGTCGAGCCGCCGAGGAAGAAGCGGTTCACCGGCGGCGTCACCGAGCCGGCCACCAGGGGGAAGATGCGCCCGCCGCGCACCGAGATCGCCAGCACCGTCGCCTTCCACACCGGCACGTACCCCGAGGCCAGCGCCTGCAGCTTGGTGAAGCCGACCGGCACCGGGTTGTTCTGCTCGTCGCGGGTGTAGAGCGCGCCGGTGAGCTCGGCCGAGGCCTGCAGCAGCACGCCCTTCCTCGGCGTGAAGGCGTGATCGCGCAGGTCCAGGGTGGGCGCGAACTTCACCGTCTGCAGCATGAAGTCGCCGTAGAGGAAGCGCAGGCGCTGTTGATCGAGCAGCGACAGGGGCAGCGACTGCTCCACCGACGTCGAGCCGGTGCGGGTGACCCGGCTGAACTCCACCTGGTACGTGAGCTGGAGCGTGGCCTTGAGGCGGCCCCAGTCGATGCGCGGCAGATCGAAGAAGCGCGACCAGTCGAGCGCCGGCACGGCCGCGACCCGGGTGAAGCGGAAGGTGGGCCGAAAGACGCGCTCGCCGACGACGTCGAAGCGGGTGCCGATGTTCTCGGGCAACAGCCCCCGCCCCTGCAGCGACACGTTGCCGCGAAAGCCCAGGGGGTCGAGGCCGGTCATGTCCGACGTGTCGACCTGGTGCGAGAGCGCGACGGCCGAGGCGGCGAACCAGTTGAGCGACAGGTGCCCGGAGAGGCTGATGGCGCGGCCGAAGAGGTTCGGTGCGCTGACGTCGGTGACGAGGCGCGGGCCTTCGGCGAAGAAGTAGCCGAAGCCGAACTCCGGCGAGATGCGGGGGGCTTCCTTCACCGTGACCAGCACCGTCTTGAGCGGCTCCGCCACCTCCGGCGAGAGCATCTCCACATCGACGGTGCGGTAGCTGCCGGTCTGCAGGAGCGCGTTCTGGGTGGTGAAGAGCGTCTCGGAGTCGAGCGGCTTGCCCTCCTCCATGGTGGCCAGGGCGAGGATGACCTCGTCCTTGGTGCGCACGTTGCCCACCGGGAGCACGCGGCGGGTGCGCACCTGCGGCCCCGGCTTCACCCGAATCGCGCAGTCGGCGTTGCGGCCGCTGATGTCGAGGGCGAAGTCCGACTCCACCGCGGCGAAGAGGTAGCCCTTTCGGCCCAGCTCTCTGAGCACCGAGCTCTTCACGTTCTCCAGCGCCTGCACGCTGAAGGCGGAGCCCTGCTGCACCGCCTCCACCGCGTCGCTCTTGAAGCCCGCCGGCGCGCCGGCCAGCTGCACCGAGCGGAACGTGGCGCGCGGGCCCTCCTGCGCCACGAAGCGCGCCGAGGCCTCGCCCCGCTCGACGACGACGTTGGCGAGGCGCACGTTCGCCGAGAGGAAGCCGTGCTCGCGGTAGAGCGCCGTCATGGCCTTGGCCGCCTCGCCCCAGGCCGCCTCGTCGAAGACGGTGAGCCACGGCGGGCGCGGGAGGCCCGCGGCAAAGACCGCTGCCCGGCGCCCCTCGAGGCCCTGGGGATCGGAGAGCGAGTGCTCCTCGAAGGTCGGTATCGGCGCGGCGGCCTCGATCACGGCGGCGAGCACGTCCTTGAGCTCGTCGTCGGAGATGGCCTTGTTGCCCTCGAAGCGGAGCGTCGACACCCGCATCGGCGCGCCCTCCTCGATCTCGAAGGTGAGCGTGGCCTCGAGTCGGTTGGGGGAGACGGCCTCGCTGACCCGTACCCGGGCGTCGTGGAAGCCGCGGAAGCGGTACGCCCGCTGGAGCCGCTGCGCCAGCCTCGCCTCGAGCGTGCCGTCGAGCCCCTCCTGCCCCGAGTACCCGATGATGCCCTTGAGCGCGACGTCGGGGAGCGAGCGGTTGCCCCGAAAGGCCAGCCGGTAGCGCGGCCCCGCCGTCACCGGGAAGACGACCCGGCCGCCGGGCAACACCTCGGGCGCGTCGACCTTGGCCCGGTAGTAGTGCCGCTGGCGGAGCTGGTCCCGGAAGCGCTCGACCCCTGCCTCGAGGCGCTCCTCGTCGAGCACGTCGCCCGGCGACAGCCCCAGCATCGAGAGCGGGTCCACCCCCCCCTGCGCCGGGTCGCCCGCAACCGAGAGCGCGGAGATGTGCGTCGGCTCGCCCTCCTCGATGAGGAAGCCCACGTCCACCTCGGTGGAGCCCTCCTGCACCTCGGGCGTCACCTTGGCCCGCTGGTACCCGCGGCGCCGGTAGAACTCGCGCAGCGCCTCCCCCGCCTGCACCACGCGCTCGGGCCAGTACTCGTCCTTCCCCGCGGAGAGGTGGGTCAGCGACAAGAGCTCGCCAGTGCCGAAGGCCTTGGCGCCCTCGACGTAGATGGAGCCCAGGTGCCGCTGCGGCATCAGCGCGAAGATCACGTCCACCCGGCCGTCGGCCTCGCGGGTGCTCACCACGATGTCCGAGAAGCGGCCCGACGCGTAGAGCCCCTCGATCGACTGCCGCACCGCCCGCGACGAGAGCGTCTGGCCCTTGCGCAGGGTGACGAGCTCCGAGACCCGCTCGAGCACCGACTCGGGCGCCCCCACCGGCAAGCGAATCTCCACCGCGCCGATGGTCGGCGGAGCGCTCGGCACCTGGGCGAGCACCGCGATGAGGAGGAGGCTCACTCCCATTCGAAGCGGAACCGCAGATCGACGCCGGGGTTCCCGAGCGAGGTGTTCTGGTACTGGTTGTCCCACTGGGCGCGGGCGGAGACGCGCTGGTTGAAGCGGTACTCCGCCTGCGCGCGCGTGCCCTTGCCCGAGACCGGTTGGGTGACGCCCAGCTTGAGCTTGTCCGAGACCTTCGACTCCCACGTCACCGACGGCTCGGCGGTGCCGGTCACCTCGTTGAAGGTGGTGGTGAGGCGCACCTGCTGATCCTTGAGGCCCACCTTGTTTTGGAGGAAGTGCTGCACCTCCTGATCGAGCCCGGTGGCGGAGAAGAGCGCCTCCGCGGCGATGCCCAGGCCGTTCTGCGCGGCCACCGTCTCGCGGGTGGTGACGCCCAGCGTGAGCAGCGACACGATGTCGGCCTCCGAGAGCGGCGGCTCGGAGGAGAGCGCGATCTTCGGGTCCTCCAGCTTGCCGAAGGCCTTCACGCTGACCAGGTACTCACGCACCTGAGTGGAGGCGGAGACGTCGAAGGTCGGCCACAGGCCGTTGAACTGCACCAGCGCTCGCCCGATGGCGTAGGTGTTGTGGCGGAAGTAGGCCTGCGCGCCCTCCGCCGCCTCGAAGGCGCCGACGAGGACCGGCTTGACGTTGGTGCCGGTGAGCGTGACCTTGCCCAGGAGCCGCAGGCGGGCGAGGTCGTTCTCGACGCGCACGTCGTTGCCGGCGGCGACGTTGACGTTGAGCCACAGCCACTCGTTGGGCTTGTCGTCCTGTGGCACCGACTTCTTGCGCGCGCTCTGGAGCACCGCCTCGAGCTGCATCGGCTGGGTGTAGTGCAGCTTCACCACGTCGACGCTGCCCACCAGCTGCGCCCGCCCGTTCTTCTGCGCGAACTGCAGCGCGCCGGAGAGGGTCGCCGGGACGTCGGGGCGGGCCTGCACCGTCACGTCCTCGAGGTCGACGTCCAGCTCGGTCGAGGCCACGGCCAGCTTGTCGAGGCGGACGTCGCCGTGCACCCGCATGCGGCCGTCGTTCAAGAAGCCCTGCACGTCCTGAATCAGCACGCGCGACTCCGAGAAGTTGGCGCGGCCGGAGAGCGAACGCACCGCGAGGTCCTGTCCCTTCACCACCAGGCGGCCGTCGGTGAGCTCGGCCGAGCCGGCGAGTCCGGGGTTCTTCACCGGCCCAGTGAAGGCGGCGGTGAAGTCCACCCGGCCCGCGGTGCGCTCCACGTCGGGCACGAAGCTGGAGAGGAGCCGCAGGTCGATGGAGCCGCGGGTGCGCAGGTCCACAGTCGACGGGCCCCAGGCGCCCTCCGCCGCGAGCTCGGTGGTGGGCCCCTTCAGCGCGAAGGAGCGCACCAGGAGGCCTCCGTTGTCGTAGACCAGCTCCACCGGTTCGGTGTTGGCGGCGGTGACTTCGCCGCGCGCGACCTTCACCCGATCGAGCCTGGCGCTGGCGTGCACCGCCGAGAAGGTCTTCATCGGGCCCGAGACGCTGACCGCGCCGCCCAGGCCCGCCACGAGGCCCCCCGTGGACGCCGGCAGGAAGGCGGCCAGGTCCGGCAGGTCGACCGAGAAGCGGCTGTCGAACGGCCACTCGTTGCGCGCGGAGAGGTCCAGGTGGCCTTTGACGCCGCCGATGACCTGGCCGTCGACGGTGATGTCGCGCGCAGTCTCGCTCAGCACGAGGTGCATCGGCCCCACCCCCCTGCCCTTCCAGCTCACCTCGCTCGAGTCGAGCTGGCCAGCCACCTTGATGACGTCGGAGTCGCCGCCCACCTGCGCCTTCGAGGTGAAGGTGCCGCCCACCGCCACGCTGTCGGCGCCCTTGGGATCGATGAGCTCGGCCAGGGAACCGTTCTCGATGGAGAGCTGGTAGTCGAGCGGGCCCTTGAAGAGCCAGGTGCCCCCGGCGTTGAAGCGCCCGAGCGGCCCCTCGAAGACGCAGGGCTCGAGCACCATGGCGTCGCCGTGCTCGAAGCGCACCACGCCACGCGCGGCCCCCAGGCGCCGCTGGTAGTACTCGACCTCGGAGACGTCGAGCGCGAGCAGCCCGGCGAACTCCTTGGCCGGGCTGTCGAAGCTGCCGATGGCCGAGACCTTGCCGGTGAGCGGCCCCTGGAGGTTCTGCATGGTGGGCGAGAGCTCCACCAGGACGTCCACCACGTCCTCCACCCGGCCTTCGGGCACCTGCACCGTGGCGCGGGTCCACAAGGGCTCGTCGAAGACGATGTCCAGGGCGCCGAAGTACTGCGTCCGTCCCTTCTGCGCGCCGATGGCGGGGAACGACAGCGTGTGGCCGGCGTAGTGCACCGGCCCCTGCACCACGCCCAGGTTGTAGCCGTCGTAGTTGAAGTCTCGCAGCGTGACCTGGCCGTCGACGAGGAGCGTGGGCCCGGCGCCGGTGACGGAGAGCCGCGTGGTGCCGGTGCCGCGCCAGGGGATCTCGGAGATGTGCCCGAAGTCGGAGAGATCGACGGCGTCGCTGGCCGCGTGCACCTCGATGCCGCGCCTTGGGTCGTAGAAGAGCTTCGCGTCGCCGGTGACGCGCGTCCTCCCCTCCGCCCCGACGCGCACGTCCATGCCCTCGAAGCTCACCCACTGCTCGCCGATGGCCACGCGGAAGGTGCCCAGCGACTGATCGAAGGTGAGGATGGTGCGACCCGTCTTCTTCGGCCGATCCCACGCCTGGTTGGTGAGGGTGAAGCGGCCGGTGCGGAAGTCGACGTCTCCAGCCAGGGCCAACTTGGGCGCCAAGCGGCCGCTCAGGGCCGCCTTGAGCGTGGCGGGGAACTCGACCCACGAGCCGCCGACGCCGGCGCGCTCCAGCGTCTTCGCGAAGGAGAGCCCCGAGGCCTCGACCTTCAGGTGTACCGGGAGCCCCTGGGTGAGCTGCACGTCGCCGGTCAGGTGGGCCTCGCCCTCGCCCGCCCGGGTGGTGAGATCCTCGATCTTCAGGACGCCGGAGCTCAACGCCACCCGGGCCGAGAAGTCGCCCGGCGTGAAGGGACCGATGGTCACCTTCGCGCCCTGCACCTCCGCGCGCACCAGCGGCGAGTCGGCGCGGCCGGAGATGGCAAGGCGCGCCCACGCCTGCCCGGCGGCGTCGTCGAGCGGCAACCCGAAGCGTGCCAGCGACGCCACCGGCACGAAGGACTGCCCCGTCACCGCGAGCGTGGGCATGGCGTCGCACAAGGACTCGATCTTCCCTTGCGCGACGAGGGTCAGCCCCTCGACGGAGAGGTCCGCGCGGCGCACGTCGGCTTCCCGCCCATCGAGGTCGAGCGAGGCCTCCACCGCGGTGCGCCCGAGCGCAAGCTGCCGGTCGTTGCCCGGGGAAGCCATGCCGCCGCGCGCCACCAGCTCCACGTCGGCGGCGCGGCGGGTGAGCGAGGCGGTGAGATCGACCCCGTCGAGGCGCACCAACTCTCCCTGCGGCAGGCGCACCGTCACCGCGCCCTCCTGCACCTCGAGGCTCTTCACCCGTACGCGCTTCAAGGCGTCGACGAAGCAGCCCCGGGCCTTCTGGCCCTCCGCGGGCCTCTCGAGATCGACGTCCACTCGCGGCCGGACCAGCAGCACGCGCTGAAAGGCCACGCCGCCGAAGAAGACCCCACGCAGGGAGACCTCTGCCCGCTCGGCCACCGCCAGCGGACGCACGGCCTGCGGCTCGCGTAGCTCCACTTGCTCGAGCTGTACCGACAGCGTGAGCGGGTCGATGGAGCAGGCGCCGATGGAGACGTCGGTCCCCAGGGCCGCGGGGAGGCGCTGGCGAAGCTCCGCACAGACGGCGGCGCTCGCCCGCTCAGTGCGCAAGAGCAGCACGACGCCGACCAAGGCCAGCGCCATCAGCACGAGCGCCTGTCGCCACCGCCTGCGCCGGATCACGGCGTGTCCTCCTAGAGCTTGCCGAGGCCTTCCAGGTAGCGATCGATCTCCGCGAGATCGACGCCCGGCCGAGACTTCGACGCTCCAGCGGCGGCACTATTCCCCAGCGCCTCCGCAGGAGGAGGAGGCGGCGTCGGCGCCGCCTGCGCGGCCTCGACCGAGGGTGACGTCTCCGAGAGATCCGTCGCGGGCTCCTGCTCCGAGCCGTCCGAGAGCTCCGACGGGGCGCCGGCCTCTTTCGCGGCCGCGGCGCCGTCCGCCGGCTTGGGGAGCTCGCGCGCCAGGGCGCCAGCGATGGAGTCGCGCCGCGGCCCTGGGCTCGGTGCGGGCGTCGGCGCCTTCTCGGCGGCCGGCGGAGGAGCGATGGGTCGAGCGGGCGCGGAGGTCGCGGGCGCCACCAAAGACGCGGGCCGCGCGTTGATCCCCGAGGGGGTCGACGGGCGGGCGAGGCCCGATGGCGTGGGCGCGGTGGTCCTGGGCGCGGCGGCCGAGCTGGGCGCCGCTGGCCGCGCCGAC
>JBBIOE010000012.1:0-60644 GCA_037443525.1 Archangiaceae bacterium
AGACGAACATCAAGAAGATCTACCAGGCCTTCTCCTCGGCGGCCTTCTGGGCGGCCTCGGCCTTGGCGCGGGCGGCGTCCTCCTTCGCCTTCTTCTCCGCTTCAACCTTGGCCTTCTTCTCCTCGGCGGCCTTCTGGGCGGCCTCGGCCTTGGCGCGGGCGGCGTCCTCCTTCGCCTTCTTCACCGCCTCGGCCTTCGCCCGCCTCGCGGCGTCCACCTCGAGCGCGTCGAGGGTCTTCTTGGCGGCGACGAGCTCCTTCTCGCAGCCCTTCACCAGCTTCTCCGGCGAGGCCTCGGCGCCGCCGACCCACACCGTGTTGATCGTCAGCACCTGGCTCTTCTCGATGAGCTGCTTCCCCTCGGCGCAGGCCTGGAGCTTCGCGACGGCCTCCTTCTGCTTCACGAGCTTCGCTTCGGGCGTGGGGGCGGCCTGCACCTCGCCGAGCAACCTCTGGGCGTCGACGCTGGCGGCGCCCGGCCCCTCCGCGAAACTCACGCGCGCTCGCGCCGCCGGGGTGCGCATCTCGCCCCGCTCGATCAGCTCCTTCTGGTCGCGCACCTCGGCGGCCCAGGCCTCGCTCTTCTTCACCAGCTCGTCGTCGGCGAGCGCGTCGGAGAGCTCCTTCGCGGCGGCGTCGAACCTGGCGAGGTCGTCCTTGCCCAGGTCCTTCGCCACCAGCCGGTCGAACGCCTGGCGGTAGCTCTGCACCTTCGAGGCGACGTTCGCCTTGCGCTCGGCGACCTTCTGCTCAATCGCCCGCTTCTCTCGGAGCGCGCGGGCCTCCGGGACCTTCGCCTCGTCGGCCTTGAGCCGATCGGCCAGCATCTCGTACTCGGGGTGGAGCTGCGCGTCGGGCTCGGCGAGCTTCTCGCGCGCTTCGGCGATGGCCTCCTGCGCCTTCTCCGGCTCGAGCGCCTGAAGCTCGCGCTCGGCCTTGAAGAGGCTGTCGTCGACGTCCGACGCGAGGCGCTCGGAGGTGTTGAGGCGCTGCTGCATCGACTTCGGCCCGCAGGCCGCGAGCGCAGCGACCGCGAGGAGGAGGACCAAGCGAAGCATGGGCGCAGCATCGCCCGGCGGCGGGGCCGGGGTCACGGGGCCTGCGCCCCGGACCGATGTGGGCCGGTGGCGGCGGGTGTCGTGGAGTGGCCGGCGAGGGCGTCGACCGGTCTTCCCAACCCGAGCGGTCGAGAAGACGCGGTGGACCCGTGGCGGCTACGGCGTCACTTCGGGTAGCCGGCGATCTTCCCCGCGGCGAGATCGGCGCCGAACTTCTGCAGGAACTCGACCTGGTCGGGCAGCGAGCAGCCGAACTTCTTCGCCTCGGCGATGGCCTTCTCCGGCGGCCAACCTTCGACGGCCATGCGGTAGGAGGCGACCGCCACGCCGGTGCGGCCCTTGCCCGCCTCGCAGTGCACGTAGCAGGGGCTGTTCTTCGGGTTGGTGGCGAAGTCGAGGAACTGCTTCATCTGCGCCTGGGTCGGCGCGGAGTTGTCGAGGATCTGCACGTTGAAGGTGTTGAGGCCGGCCTTCTTGCCGTCCTTGGCGTCGTTGGTGCCCTCGAGGGTGAGGTCGACGATGCCCTTGAAGCCCTGGGACTTGAGGCTGGCGTAGCCCGCCGAGTCCTCGATGCGCGAGCCTCGGGTGAGCCCGTCGGAGACCTTGAACTCGTACTTCGACACCGGGTAGCGCAGGCCCACCAGCTCGGCCACGCCGATGCTCTCGGCGCCGGCGGTGGCGACGGCGTTCTTCACGTCCTTCGCCAGCTGAGTGCGATTGGCGGGGCTCCAGCCGTTCTTCAGGTCTTTCCCCAGCTGCTTGACGTCGGCCTTCACGTCGCTGCCGAACTTCTCGAGGCCCGCGGAGATGCGCGCGGAAGTGGACGGCTTGCCGGTGATGCGTGCCACCATGGAAATCGCTCCAGAGAGGGGGTGAAGGCCGCACCTCACCATGCGGAGAGGAGACTCGGCAAGCCTCGACGCGCACGGCTTGCAGCGCGCTCGTCCGTCGAGTCGCGCACGCCCCTGATTTCCGATGCAGGCATGGTGATTGCTGC
Organism: Archangiaceae bacterium; assembly: GCA_037443525.1. GTDB lineage: Bacteria > Myxococcota > Myxococcia > Myxococcales > Myxococcaceae > JBBIOE01. The sequence goes on from JBBIOE010000012.1 coordinate 2,055, forward strand.
CCCTCACGTACATGGGCCACATCAAGACAATCCTGGTTCCGATCGATGGTTCTCCGGCGTCGGTCGCCGGCCTCGCCGCGGCGGTGACGCTGGCCGAAGACCTCCATGCGGAGGTGCACGTGCTGTCGGTGAACGTGCCCAGCCACTTCGAGGTCGGCTCCGCGACGGACTCGGTGGAGGCCGAGCGCGCGAAGATCGAGCACGATCGCGAAGAGGCCATCGCGACGGCTCGAAGCGAGCTCGGCGAGCGCCTGAGGCTGCGCAACGAGGCCGGCGATCCGATGCGGACGATCCTCGAGGTCGCCAACAAGGAGCACGTCGACCTCATCGTCATGGGGACGCACGGGCGTGTCGGCCGCCTGCACGCGCTGGTGGGCAGCGTCGCCGAGGGCGTGGTGCGCAACTCGCCCTGCCCGGTGATGACGGTGCGCCAGCCTGGGGGGCAGGAGGAGTCGTTCGGCGAGCGGCTCCACGGCCGGGAGTCGATCTCGGTACAGACTTCCCACCCCTCTCATCATTGACCGCCACCCGGGTCTGACCGCGGGGTGACGTACAGCCCGGGCGCCCGGCGCTCGAGGCCCATGAGCCCGGCCGGCAGCGTCTCGTGCAGGCCCACGACGAGCGCGCCTCCGGGGAGGAGCCGGGCGATCATCTGCTCGAGGAGCGGCCGGTGCTGGCCCTCGTCGACGTAGGTCAAGAGCGAGTTGCGGCAGAGGACGACGTCGAAGGGGCCTTCGGGCATGGCCCGCCGGAAGTCCTCTTGGCGAAACGTCACTCCACGGCGGAGCGCCGGGTCGACGACGAAGCCAGTGCCCTCTCTTCGGAGCGCGGCGTCGCGGAGCCGGTGGGGCAGCTCGCGCACGCTCCCCGGCCCGTACACGCCCCGCTCGGCCCGGGCGATCAGCTCCGCGTCGGCGTCGGTGGCGACGAGCTCGAGCGAGAGGCCAGGGTGCGCGGGCGCCACGTCGAGGTGCCAGAGCATGGCCACCGTGGAGGGCTCCTCGCCCGAGGCGCAGCCCGCGCTCCAGATGCGCACGCGGTCTCGGCCGGCGTCCTCGGCGGCGCGGGCGCGCTCCGGGAGAACCTCGGTGGCGAGGAGGTCGAACACCGCCCGGTCGCGATAGAGGCGGGAGATGGGAATCCGGCACATCGCCTCGAGCCGGTCTCGCTCTCTGGGATCGCTTTCCACGCGCGAGCGGTACTCGGAGAGCGCGCCGAGCTGAAGCTCACCCAGGCGATGGTTCAAGCGCTTGCGGACGGTGCCTCGGAAGCGCCGCAAGCCCTTCCACCGCAGCCCGAGCTGCGCCGCGGCCCACTGCAGGAAGGTGACGAGCTCGGCGTCGGTCATGGAGGAGAGGAGCCCTCAGAACGCGAAGAAGAGCGCGCCGCTCCACTGGGCGAAGTCTCCGGGAATGGAGGAGAAGGTATGCCCGAAGGTGGCCTCCGCGATGAAGCCGGACGTCCGACCGAACTTGAGGCCCAACGCGCTGATGAGCAGCCAGTCGAGCTCGGTCGGGTGGCCGGCCCAGGTTCGAAACTGGGCCACCGCGCGCGCGACGCCATACGCCGCGAGCCAGTCGAGGAGGTCGTAGCTCACGAAGAGGGGAACGGACGGGTCGACCATCGTCAGCCTGGCGCCGTCCGTCCACGGCGTCAGGTAGGCCACCGCGAGCCCCATGGCGACGGCGAGCTTCTCGTCGTCCAGCAGCGCGAGCTTGGCGTCGAAGATGTAGGCGCCGTACGGGCTCGCCCGGATGCCCACGTCGTAGCCCTCCCTCACCCCTCGCCGGTACCCGACCTCGAGGTTCGGCTGCGTCGGCAGCGCGAACCGGCCCGTTCCGATGCCCCCGGCCGTCCCGCCGCCGACGAGGAAGCGATTCTCGTCGGGCTTCAGCACGCGGGCGGTCTCGAGCGTGGAGACGGTGAGGCAGCCGGAGCCGAGGAGAGCGGCGAGGATCGCGAGGACGGGCGCCACCCGTCGAGGCCCCCCTCCATCGCCCAGTGCCCACTCCATTCGAACCCCCGTCGGGAACTTCGGGCCATCAGAGGCAAATGGAGCGCCAAGCTCAAGCGCCCGAGGTCACGGAGCGTGTCCCGGGGCGTGCGCTGCGGGTTGCGCAACCGAGCGCAGCGGTGCGCGCGAACCTCACCGCCAAGACAGCGCGACAAGCCTGGGGAACGCGGTAGAGGAGTCGAATGGTGACGTTGCGAGTGAGTGGAGCCGAGCCGGAGTGGGTGCCCGCCAAGGGCGACATGCCCTTCGACCGCCTCGGCGGCGCGGAGGAAGTGCGAGCGCTGGTGGAGGCCTTCTACGACGCCATGGACGCCCACGAGCCGGCGCTGGCGAAGCTGCACGAGCTCGATGACCGGGGCCGTGTAGCGCGGGGCATGCGCGACCGCTTCGCGCTCTTCCTCATCGGCTGGCTCGGCGGGCCGCAGGACTACGTCGCCACCCACGGTCACCCCCGCCTGCGCATGCGGCACGCGCGCGTGGTGGTGGACGTGGAGATGCGCGACGCCTGGCTGCGCTCGATGGGCCGGGCCCTCGACGCGAGGGGGGTCACCGGTCCCCTGCGCCAGTTCCTCGACGGCCGCTTCGCCGAGGTCGCCGACGGCCTGCGCAACGCGCCCGACGGGAGATAGGGCAGCGCTCCGGCGCAGGCCCGCCCCCTCTTCCCCTCGTACGTGGGCTTGGGCTAATGCGCCCGCATGCTCCGCATCCTGCTCCTCGCCACCACGACTCTCGCGGTCAGCGGCTGCTGCATTCAGCTGCCCTTCGGTCCCGCTCCCACCCCGGGCGGCAGGGGAGGCGGCAGCGGTGGCGGCTCGAGCAGCTCCGGCACGCGCTGCTCCGTGCCTGCCGACTGCTCGGCGTTCTCCTGCACCTGCAGCGACGGCACGGTCATCGGCACCGCGCGCTTCTGCTTGAACAGCCAGTGCCAGGGCCAGGCGGCCACCTGCAGCGACGCGTGCAAGAGCAGCGGCGGTGGCGGCGGTGGCGGTGGTGGCGGCGGCGGCGGCGGAGGTGGTGGCTCGGGGAGCTGCTTCGCCGGCACCTCGAGCTCGTGCGGCTACCCCGACACGCTCGAGAGCTGGACCGGAGGCCAGTGCTGCTACTCGCAGGTCGTCGATTGCGCCAACGGCACCTCGAGCTCCTGCGGCTACCCCGACAACTCCGAGCACTGGACGGGCTCGCTCTGCTGCCTCACCGGCGGCGTCAGCTGCACCGCGGGGACGTCGAGCTCCTGCGGGTACCCGGACAACAGCGAGCACTGGACCGGCGCCGACTGCTGCCTCGACGGCGTGAAGACCTGCGTCAGCGGTACCAGCAGCTCCTGTGGCTACCCCGACAACGCCGAGCACTGGACCGGCGCCGACTGCTGCGTCGACGGCTACTCCAACTGCACCACCGGCACCTCGAGCTCGTGCACGGCCGCGAACATGCACTGGACCGGCACCGTGTGCTGCGTCGACTGAGCTCGCGTATCATCGGCCGGTGTCCGACGACGACGCCGCCGCGGTAGTCCGCGAGTCACTCGCGCGAACCGGGCTGACGCCGACCGACTTCGGGACCGTCTCCGACACCATCACCTCGGGCCACGGGCTCTCCGAGACGGCCATGTCGCTGCCTCAGGTGCTGCTCGGCGAGTCCTCCGAGGGTCCTCCGGCGACCGCCGGGCCTGACCTGGTCGTCATCGGCGAGCTGGGCCTGGGCGGCATGGGGCTGGTCCACCTGGCCGAGCAGCGATCGCTCCAGCGCGAGGTGGCGGTGAAGACGCCACGGCTCAGCGATGACTCCGTCTGGCGGGCGCTGGTCCGCGAGGCGCGGATCATGGGGGCGCTGGAGCACCCCAACCTCGTGCCCATTCACTCGCTGGGGGTCGACGCCGCGGGCGCGCCGCTGTTGGTGATGAAGCGCGTCGAGGGCACCTCGTGGCGCGAGCTGTTGCGCGACGACGCTCACCCCGCGTGGACGCCCCTGCTCCTCGGCCACGGTGACCGGATGAGGGCCAACGTCGACATCCTGGTCCAGGTGAGCCGCGCGCTGGCGTTCGCGCACGACCGGGGCATCGTGCACCGCGACCTGAAGCCCGAGAACGTGATGATCGGCCGCTTCGGCGAGGTCTATCTGCTCGACTGGGGCGTGGCCATTCGGCTCAGCGAGCGCGAGTCGGCGCCGCGGACCATCGTGGGGACGCCCGGCTACCTCGCCCCCGAGATGGTCCGCGCCGATCCGCGGCTGGTCGACGCGCGCACCGACGTCTACCTGCTCGGCGCGACGCTCTTCGAGGTGCTGACGGGCCGCGCCCCGCACCAGGGGCCCACCGTGGTCGAGGCGCTGGTGGCCGCGGCCGCGGGCCGGCCGCCTCCGCTCTCCGAGCGGGCTCCGGCCGAGCTGGTGGCCCTCGTCCGCGCGTCGATGGCCCTCGACCCGGCGGCTCGCCCACCGTCGGCCGAGGCGTTTCGAGAGGGGCTCGCGCGCTACCTCGCCTCTCGCGAGGTGGAGACCATGGTTCAGACCGCGCGGGCCGCGCTGGCGCGGGCGGAAGCGAAGCTCTCGAGCGAAGGCGCGACGTCGGTCGACGGGCACCGCGCGCTGATCGAGGCCCGGTTCGGGCTCTCCTCCGCGGCGCGCTTGCGGCCGCTCGACGAGGCGATTCGCGCCCAGCTGGACCTGAGCGGCGTCCGGCTGGTCGAGCGCGAGCTGGCGCTGCGGAGCCCGGGGGCGGCGCGCCTGCTCCTGGCGGAGCTCGCCGGCCCTCCGGCCGAGCTGGTGCGACGGGTGGAGGCCCTCGAAGCCGAGGTGGCGGGCGAGCGCGCCGCCGCCGACGAGCTCTCGCGCTCGAGGCGCGACGCCGACTCGACGACGATGGTGCGCTCGATGTCGACCTTCCTGGTCTCGGGCCTCGTGGCCTGGGTCGTCTGGTGGCTCGTGTTCCGGCCCGGCGAGTGGGCGGGCGGGCCGCTGCCGCCGTTCCAGGTGTGGAGCCTCGATCTCGGCATCGCCTGTGCCATCGGGCTGACGCTGCTCGTCGGACGCAAGGCGCTCTTCGCGACGGGGGCGACCCGGCGGGTCACGTTGTCCCTGGTGCTCCTGTTGACGGGGATTCTCATGGCCGACGCCCTCAACTCGGCGCTCGGGGGCGACTTCAATGAGTCGGTGGCGAACTGGCTGATCGTCGGAATGGCGGCCAGCGCGATCATCGCGGTCATGGAGCTCCGTGAGATGTGGGCCGTGGTCGCGCTCCAGGCGGCGTGCCTTGGCCTGATCTTGTTTCGGCCGTTGGCTGCGCCCGTGATCGCCTCGGCGCACCACGTCCTCGGCATGGCCATCCTGGTGTGGGCGCTCCGCAGGCACGCCCAGCGATCGCGATCGCGGTGAGGGGTCGGCGCTGCCTCCGCCGCCCAGCGCCTACACCCCAAAGGACTCGGTGCGCACGCGCTCCGGCGGCAGGCCCAGCTCGCGCAACCAGCCGCTCACGTCGCTGACGAAGTCCGAAGGACCGCTGACCCACGCGTCGAGGCAGCCCTCGGGCAGGGCCTCTTCGAGCTGGCTCTTCCGCAGGCTTCCTTGCGCGTGGAAGTCCCGGCCGAGGCGGTCCTCGGGGCGGGGCGCTTCGAAGGCGACGACGGCGCGGAAGCGGCCGGGCGGGGCGGTGAGCTGTCGCAGCTCGTCGCGGAACGGCAGGTGCCCGCCGTGGCGCGCCTGGTGGACCAGCACCACCGGCACGTCCGGCGACCTGGTCTTCAAGTCCTGAAGCTGGCTGAGCTGCGGCGCCAGCCCGATGCCCGCGCTGACCAGGAGGACGCCCCCGGCGCCGCCGCGCGCGGGCAGGGTGAAGGTGCCCCTCGGCGCCCCCACCCGGAGCCGAGCGCCCACCATCGCGCGATCGCGGAGGAAGGCGGAGACCAGGCCCTCCCCGCGCTCCGCCGCGCCGGCCTCTGGGTGCCGGACGGTGATGCGGTAGCGCGTGGCGTCGTGAGGGCTGCTGGAGATGGCGTAGGCCCGGTGCAGCACCTGGTGGTGCGCGAAGGGCCTCACGGCGAGGGTGAGGAACTGCCCGGCGCGAAACGGGGCGAGCGCCCGCCCCCGGGGACAGCGGAGGACGAGCGAGACCACGTCGCCGCACTCGTCGACCCGCGCGGCCACCTCCAGCTCGCGGAAGCCGTGCCAGCCCTCGGCGGCGCGGGCGTGGTGCAGCGTGTCCTCGAGCTGCTGCACCCAGCCCGGTACCAGCGCTCGGGAGCGCAAGAGGTGCTCGAGCCCCTCCACGTCCCAGGAGTCGAAGTGGGCGAGGCGCACGAAGTCGTCGAGGGTCGGAGACTGGCCGTCGCTGTCCACGATCTCGAACCGATCGCCCGGCCGCACCGCGCCCGGCTCGAGCACGCGCAGGTAGTAGCCGGTGCGCCGGCTCGCCAGGAAGCGCCGGGCGAGCTTCAGCCCGAAGTGGTGGTCGAGCTTCCTGCAGGGGATTCTCGGCTGGGCGACCTGGAGCGTGGCGGTGCCGCAGCGGATGACGTCCCCCACGCGAACCTGGTGCTCCAAGGGGCCGGTGACGGTGAGGTTCTCGCCGAACTGCCCCATGGGGTATGGGCCGGCGTGACCGAGCTCGCGCTGCCAGAAGTCGTAGTGCTCCAGAGGGTAGGCGTAGACCGCGTGGTGGGAAGCGCCGAACCGGCGGGCCTCGGCGCGCTCGTCTCCAGCGAGGCCGAGCGGGCCGATCGCCACCGGCCCGTCCACCGGCGCCTTGAAGATGGAGGTGGTGGCCGCCCTGGCCCCGAGGGTGATGGGGCGCAGCGTGCCGACATTGACCGAGACGACGTGCATCACCACGGCGTTACGCCCCGCTGCCTCGAGCGACGCCGGGCGGTTCTCACGCGGCCGACACGGCTCCAAGCAGCTCCAGGAGGCGCACGGGCTCGGAGCGCTCCGTCGTCGACGCCCCCGGGCTCGCACCACCGTCGCATGCACCGAGCACCACGAGGCGGAGCTGTGGCCAGCGCTCCCTCATCGCCTGCACCACGCCGTCGCGAAGGCACGGTTCGGTGACCAGCACGTCGCAGTGCGAGAGCCGGGTGCACAGCTCCGAGGTGGCGTTCGTGTCCACCTGGTGAACGGAGTAGCCGGCCCGGTGGAGCGCCGTGGCGAAGAGCTCGCGCTCGGCGGCGTCGCACCGCGCGACGGCGACGGCCTCCTGCCGGGGCGCGCGCCCGATGGCCACCGGGACGGGCTCCGAGCCCGGGGCCCGCGGGAGGCGGACCGTGAAGACGGCGCCGAGGCCCGGGCCAGTCGTCACCTCGACCTGACCGCCGAGCTGGCTCACCACCGACCGGACCGTCGCCAGGGGGGGCCCCGTGCCGACCCCCAGCCCCTTGGTGGTGAAGTAGGGCTCGAAGATGCGCTCGGCCGTCGCGGGCGCGATGCCCTCGCCGGTGTCGGCGACCAGCAGGACGACGGCGTCGCCCTGGACCTCGTCGGGCAGGTTCCGCGCCGCGATGAGCAGCCTCCCGCCCAGGGGCATGGCCTGCCGGGCGTTGACCGCGAGGTTCAGCACCACCTGCTCGAGCTGAACGGGATCGGCCAGCACCTGCCAGTCCCCGCGCTCCACGCGCACCTCGAGCTTCACGGCGGAGCCGACGACGCGGCGGAGCAGCCGCTCGGCCCGTGCCAGGACGTCGGCGATCCGGACCGCCTTGGGCGCCACGCTCTGCCTCCGGGCGTAGATCAGCAGCTGGCTCGTCAGGTCGCAGGCCCGCCTGCCCGCATCGGCGATGTCCTCGACCGTGGGGCGAAGCGGCGCGTCTTCAGGGAGCAACAGCTCGAGCTCCGACGTCAGCCCGAGGATCACGGTGAGCAGGTTGTTGAAGTCGTGCGCCACGCCCGCCGCGAGCCGGCCGAGCACCTCGACGCTGCGCGCGTGGTGCAGCTCGTCTCGCGCTTCCCGGAGCTGGGCCTCCACCTTCTTCCGCTCGGTGACGTCGCGCACTGCCGCGATGATCACCGGCCCCTCCGCGAAGGTCGCCGTCGAGAGGCTGATGTCGACGGCGAAGAGCGAGTCGTCGCGGCGCTTGCCGAAGAGCGCGTGGTGCGCGCCCATGGCGCGACGCCCTCCCGTGTGCGCGAAGTGGCGCCGAGCGCCCTCGTGCCGGTCGCGCGCCGAGTCGGGGATCAGGCTCTGGAGCGGCAGCCCGTCGAGCTGGCCCGGCTCGTACCCGAACAGGCGCGCCGCCTCGGCGTTCGCGAGCAGGATGTTTCCGCCCGCGCCGACACACACCATTCCGTCGGGCGCGGCCTCGAAGACGACTCGCGCCACCTCGAGGGTGGTCGCGGCGGAGCTGTAGGGGGTTGCTTCGCTGCGCTTCAAGAGCCGGCCACTATGACAGGCCGCCGCGACGACGCCGTTGTCCCGCCGGGCAGCCGGGCCGGGGTCGGAGTTGTCCCGCGGGGCAACCCGGCTGGACTTCGAAGCACGGAGGTTGCCGGGGCCGACCCGACCCACCCGGCAGTCGCGGCGCAGCGCGGCGAGAGCTCGCGGGCGCGACGGCGTGGGAACGAGCCTTCCGTCAGAGCGGATAGCCGAGGGTCGCGCCGAGCACGGTGACGAGCACGAGCACCACCGGCACCAGCACCAGGAAGACGAGGAAGGTGTAGCCCATCACGTCGCGCGCCTTGAGGCCGAGGAGCCCCAGCGTGGGGAGCATCCAGAACGGCTGCACCAGGTTCGCGAGCGCCTCGCCGAGGTCGTAGACCGCCACCATCCACCCCAGGTGCACGTGGAGCGCGTGCGCCGCCTGCATGACGTAGGGCGCCTCGATGACCCACTTCGAGCCGCCGCTGGGCACGAAGACGCCGAGCACCGCCGAGTAGGCCGCGATGATGGCGGGGAAGGTGGTGGGCGTGGAGATGGAGACGAACCAGCCCGCGATGACCTCGTTGAGCCGGGTCTTGATGATGAGCGCCGCGATGCCCGCGTAGAACGGGAACTGGAGGAGCACGCCCCACACGCCCGGCGTGGCCTCCTTCACCGCGCGCATCAGGCGGGCCGGCGTGCCGTGCAAGGCCACGCCGACGGTGAGGAAGAGCAGGTTGATGGTGTTCAGGGTGAGCGAGTTGAGGCCCTGGCCGCTGAAGAAGAGCGCGCGCACCAGGGAGGCGCCGGCGAGCAGCACGAAGAGCGCGTTGAGGAGCGGCACGTGCTCGAGCCACTCGCCGGGGCTGCCCTTCTTCGCGGGCTCGGGGGCGTCGAGCGGCGAGGGAGGCAGCTCGAGGCCCAGGTCGGTGGCGGTCTTGGCGCGCGAGGCGTCGGGGGCGGCGAACCAGACGAGGAGGGTGACGAGCACCACCTCGACGAGGACGCTGACCAGGCTCTGCCAGAGGAAGATGGTGGAGGTGAAGGGGATGATGCCGCCGGGGATCTTCCCGCCGCCGTCGACGATGGTGCGCAGGGCCGGCTGCACCGCGGTGGGGGTGGCCATCTGCAGCGCGGCGGAGCCCGAGAGGCCCTGCGCCCAGATGGAGCCCAGGCCGAGGAAGGCGCTCGCCGCCACCGCGCGGTAGTCGACGCCGGCCACGCGCCGGGCCACCTCGCGGGCGAGCATGGCGCTGAAGATGAGGCTGAAGCCCCAGTTGAGCCAGGCCGAGAGCATGGCGAAGAGCGCGACCCAGGCGATGGCCGCGCGCGGGGACTTGGGCATGCCGGCGAGCGCCGCGATGAGGCGGTACACCGGCCGGGTGGTGGCGACGACGTAGCCGGTGATGATGACCAGCGCCATCTGGAGGGTGAAGGGGAGCAGCTCCCAGAAGCCGCCGCCCCAGGTGTCGACCACGGTGAGCGCCGCGTCGGCCGCGGACCTGGTGGAGAGCAGGGTGACGAAGGCCGCCACGGCCACGCCGAAGGTGGCGACCAGCGCGAAGACGAAGGCGTCCGGCACCCAGCGCTCGGCGAAGGCGGTGAAGCGGGCGGCCAGGCGCTCGAGGCGGCCCGAAGGCGGCGGCGTGGCGGCCCCGGCGACGGCGCTCAGCGAGGAGGGGAGATCGGCCTGCGACACGGGCGGGGACCGTAGTGAAGCGGGGGAGGGGAGTCGATGGTGGAAGCCCACGGTCTCATGCGCCACACTGGTGTGCATGTTCGGGGAACAACGGGACGCGCCGCCGCCATGGGTCGTCAGACATTGGCTGCTGTCCCTGGTGGGGATCTTCCTGGCGGCGTCTGCCTACGCTTGGCTCTTCGGCTCGGGAGAGTGTGTCGTGGTCGCGCCTGCGAGGAGCGGGCTTCGGGTGAGCGTAGACGGGAAGTCCATCGTCGTTCCCCCAGGGAGGGCACGACACCTTCTGGCTCAAGCGCGGAGAGAAGACCGCGGTCCTCGAGACGAGCGAAGGCAAGGTGGAGCGCCGATTCAACATCGAAGACGGATTCTCGCGGTACCTTCTGCCGGCCGAGAACCAGTGCTTCGTTTTCCTCGAAGTGTCGCAGAGTCACTACCGCGATATCTCCGCACCGGCGTCTGCGCACCGCGACTCGCGCGATCTCCCGCTGCCTCGCATCCTCGAGGTCGTGGAGGGGCACCCGGTAGTGCCGCCGCCGAACTTGTTCTTCAGCGAGGACGAGATCCCGGGCACATATGACGGGAGGGTCAGCATTGCCCTCCTGAGGCCCCTCGACTGCCGCCTCGCTCTCGCCGACCAGACGACACTCCTGCGAGAGCTGGGCTTCCTGCAGAGGGTCGAGGCCGACGCAGGAGAGTGATGGTGAACTTGATGCCTTGCGAACATAATGTCTGCGAAGCATCATTTCGACCATGGAGCTTCCCTTCGTCAACCGACGGCACGAGCTGGCCGAACTGGACGCGGTCGTGCGGACCGGTGGACTGCTGGTGCTCTTCGGCCGGCGGAGAGTGGGGAAGACGCGGCTGCTGACCCAGTGGCTCCGCGCGCGGAAGGGGCTCTACAGCCAGGCGATCGAGGCCACCGCGGAGGTGCAGCTCGGGCAAGTGCTCGCCGACCTGGGTCCCGCCCTCGACGCACCCGTCGCGCCTCGCACGTGGGTGGAGTTTTTCGACGTCCTCGATCGGCAGGGCCGGCCGCTGACCCTCTGCCTCGACGAGTTCCCCTATCTCGTCGCCGCCGACCCCTCGCTGCCCAGCGTCGTCCAGCGGTGGCTGGACCACCGAAAGCAGAAGGGCACCGCGCTCGTTCTCGCGGGCTCCAGCACCCGCATGATGAATGACCTCTTCCTCAACCGCGGCGCCGCCCTGTACGGCCGCGCCAAGAAGCTCCTGCACGTCGAGGCCATGAGCTACCGGGCCTTCTGCGACGCGTGCCGGCTGAACCCCTCGTCGGCCGACAGCTTCACGCGGTTCTCGCTGGTGGGAGGCGTGCCCAAGTACTGGGAGTGGGTGCAGAAGTCGCAGTCACCGCTCGAGCTGGCGGAGACGCTCTTCTTCGGCACCTCGCCCGCCCTGGAGTTCGAGCCGGCGCGCCTCCTCCGGGATGAAGGGGTCGCCACCAGCGGGGCGCAGGCGCTGCTCGAGGTGGTCGGGCGCGGCGCGGAGCGGCCGTCGGAGATCGCCGCGCGCCTCGGCACCGCGCAGACCAACCTGTCCCGGCAGTTCCAGGTGCTGCTCGACGCGGGGGTCCTCGAGCGGCAGCTCCCCTGGGGCGAGAGCCTCCGCTCGACCAAGCGCACCTCGTACCGCCTCGCCGACCCGACCCTGCGCTTCTGGTTCCGCGTCTACTCGCCGCACCGGACGCGCTGGGCCTCGCTCTCCACGCCCCAGAAGGAGCAGCTCGTCAGCCAGCACGCCGCGAGCGTCTTCGAGGACCAGGTGCGGGCCTTCTTCCCGGGCGCGGGGCGGTACTGGGAGCCTGGCGTCGAGCTCGACGTGGTCGCCGAAGAGCGCGAGGGCCGCCTGCTGGTGGGGGAGGTGAAGTGGGCCAGGCTCTCGAAGCGTGACCGCTCTCGCGCGCTCGCCGATCTCGAGGCGCGCTTCTCCACCTGCGCCCTGGCGACCAAGTGGACCGGCCGCCGCATCGAGCTCTTCGACTCGTCGTGGCTCGCCACGCTCGCGGCCAAGCCTCCGTCAAAATGATGCTCGGAGCACATAATGCTCAGAACGCATCATGTGACCCTTGACCCCCCACCCGGGTTGGACGCAGTCGTCAGTAGCCGATGATCGGCGACTTCTTCACCCACGTGTCGCTCGAGAGCTGCCCCACCATGAACTCCGCCAGGTCCTCGCGGGTCATCTCGGGCTTGATCTCCTTTGCGTTCATGGTGGCCTTCACCCCGCCGCGCGCGGGCGCGTCGAGCAGCCGCCCCGGGCGCACGTTCACGAAGTCCAGCCCGCTGCTCAAGAGAAGCGGCTCGGCGCGGTTCTTGTCGGCGTAGACGTGCCGGAGCAGCGTCGCCCGGAAGATCGCGAACAACACGCCCGCCGCCGCCGCGCTGTCGCCCGCGCCCAGCGCCGACAGGTTCACGATGCGCTTCACCCCGCGCTTCTGCATCGCCGGCACCAGGTTCTTCATCAGCGCTTCCTGGAGGTCGTCCTTCTTCAGGCTCCGCGGGCCGAAGGCGCAGAGCACCGCGTCCTGCCCCGCCAGCGCCGCGTCGAGCGAGGCCGCGTCGCGCGCGTCGCCCTTCGCCACCTTCAGCCGCTCCGACGTCTCCTTCACGTCGGCCGGGTTCCGCGCGAAGGCCGTCACCTCGTCGCCCCGCGCCAACAGCTTCTTCACCGCGATGCGCCCCGTCCCACCCGTCGCGCCGATGACCAGCACCTTCATGTCGTGCCCCTCCCAGAGCGGAAAGGCGGCACCCTAACGCCCACCTCAGCCGTTCGCCCGCGCTCCTTGACCTTTCCCCCGCCCGCGGGTTGGGGGCCGCGCCGCATGCGCCCTCTGCCCGCTCCCTCCGAGGCCGTTCGCCTCGCCACCTCCCCCCTGGGAAGCGCGACAAGCCCCGCTCGGGCGGGTACACACGGCGTCATGCATCGCGCCGTCCTCGCCGCGGCCCTCGCCGTCGCGGCCTGCACCGGAGGGCCTCCTCCGGGTCCCAAGCAGCGCCCGCCTCCTCTGGTGGTGACCAGGCCCCTCGCCATCGAGGACGTGCCCGTCCTGGTGCGCGCCCCGACCGATCTCAAGCCCATCGCCCAAGCGGACATCGGCTCGAAGAACGTCGGCACCCTCGACGCGGTGCTGGTGGACCGCGGCGACGTGGTGAAGAAGGGCCAGCTGCTCGCGCTGGTGCGGCCCTCCGACCTGCCCGATCAACTGGCGGCGGCGAAGGGCGCCGTGGCCCAGTCGGAGGCCGCCGTCACCCTCGCCCAGGCCAACCTGGAGCGCGCCCAGGCCCTCGCCCCCAAGGGCCTCGTCTCCCAGGCCGAGCTCCAGAGCGCCACCACCGCGCGCGCGGGCGCCGAGGCGCAGCGCGCCGCCGCCCAGGCCAACCTCGGCGTCTACGCCACCCGCCTCGGCGAGACCCGCCTCGAGGCGCCCTACGACGGCGTGGTGGTGAGCCGAAGGCTCGATCCCGGCGCGCTGGTCGGCCCCGCGCTCGGGCCGGTGCTCACCGTCGCCCGCATCGACACCCTGCGCGCCTTCGTGCCGGTGAACGAGCGGCTCGCCGGCCTGCTCAAGCTCGGCCAGCCCGCGCGGCTCAAGGTCGACGCGCTGGGCAACGAGCCCGCGCTCGGCCGGGTGGAGCGCCTCGCGCCCGGCTTCGACCCCGTCACCCGCACCCTCGACGCCGAGGTGCACCTGCCCAACGTCGACGGCCACCTGCGCCCCGGCATGTACGGCCGCGCGGAGATCGAGGTGGGCCGCCACCCCAACGTGCCGGTGGTCTTCGCCGAGGCGGTGCAGATCTCCGACGAGAGGGCCTTCGTCTTCGTCGCCCACGGCGACACCGTCACCCGCAAGGCGGTGGTGCTGGGCGAGGATCTGGGCGATCGCCTGGAGGTGGTCTCCGGCCTCTCCCCCGGCGACGAGATCGTCGTGCGCGGCATCGACAACCTCGCCGACGGCATGAAGATTCGCCTCCCCGGCCGAGCCGACGCGGGTCCCAAGGCCCCCGGCACGTCCGCTCCCCTCACCCGCTGACGGAGGCGACCGACCATGTGGTTCACGCGCCTCGCGCTCCGAAACCCCGTCCTCATCCTGATGCTGTCGTTGATGACGATCGTGCTCGGGTGGGTGTCGCTCACGCGCCTGTCGGTCGACCTCTTCCCCGACATCAACATCCCCAACGTGCGCGTGGCGACCTTCTACGCCGGCGCCGGCCCGGAGGACGTGGAGAAGGCCATCACCCTGCCGATCGAGCGCGCGGTCTCCGCCTGCCCCGGCGTGGACCGGGTGGAGAGCGTCTCCAAGCAGGGCGTGTCGGCGGTGACGGTGTGGTTCCAGTACGGCACCAACCTCGACACCGCGCAGTTCGACGTGCAGCAGCGGGTGGGGCAGATCCTCAACACGCTGCCGCCCGGCGTCGGCCAGCCGCTCACCCTCAAGTTCGACATCACCAACATCCCGGTGGTGCAGGTGGCGATGACCGGCGACGGCGTCGACGAGAAGCAGCTCTACGATCTCGCCAACAACGTGGTGGAGCCGCAGCTCGAGCGCCTGCCCGGCGTGGCCAGCGCCACCGTCTCCGGCGGCCGGATCCGCGAGATTCAGGTGCGGCCCGACCTGGACGCCCTGCGCGCGCGCAACCTCTCGGTGCTGGAGGTGGTCGGCGCCCTGCGCAGCGCGAACCTCATTCTCCCCTCTGGAAACCTGCGCACCCAAGGCCGCGACTACAACGTCTTCACCAACACCCAGGTGCGGAACCTCGAGCAGCTGCGCGACGTGGTCATCGCCCAGGCGACGAGCCCCGACGGCCGCCCGGTGCGGGTGGGCGACGTGGCCGAGGTCATCGACGGCGCGGCGGACCAGTCGGAGGTGGTGCGCGTCAACGGCACCCGCGGCGTCTTCTTCCGCGTGCTCAAGCAGCCCGGCGCCAACACCATCGCGGTGGTCGACGCGGTGCGGGCCGCCCTGCCGAGCCTGCGTGGCGTGCCGCCCAACGTGCGGCTGGGCATCGGGTTCGATCAGTCGAACTACATCCGCTCGGCGGTGGCGGCGCTGCAGCACGAGGCGCTCATCGGCGGCGCCCTGGCGGTGCTCATCATCCTCCTGTTCCTGGTCTCGTTCCGCGCCACCGGCATCGTGGCCGTCGCCATCCCGCTCTCGATCATCGCCACCTTCGTGCTGCTCTACTTCACCGGCCAGACGCTCAACGTCTTCACGCTGGGCGGGCTGGCGCTGGGCATCGGGCGGCTGGTCGACGACTCCATCGTGGAATTGGAGAACATTCACCGGCACCTGCACCTGGGGCAGTCGCGGAAGGACGCCGTGCTCCTCGCGGCGCAGGAGGTGGCGATGCCGATTCTGGTCTCGACCATCACCACCATCGTGGTCTTCTTCCCGGTGCTCTTCCTCCAGGGCATCGCGCGGAACCTCTTCATTCCCCTCGCGCTCACCATCTCGTTCTCGCTGACGATGTCCTTCTTCGTCTCGCGCACGGTGACGCCGCTGCTGTGCCTGTTCTGGCTCAAGCCCGACTCCGACCCGACCGCTGGGCTCGGCGGCGCCATCCTGGGCTTCTTCAAGCGCATCGACGACGGCTACGCGCGGGCGCTCTCCTTCGTCTTGAAGCACCGGGTGGCGACGGTCTCGGCCATCGTGGTGGTGCTGGCGTCGAGCGTCTTCGCGGCGCGGCGGGTGGGCACCGAGTTCTTCCCCGAGGCCGACGAGGCGCAGTTCTCGGTCAACTTCCGCACCCCCATCGGCACCCAGGTGCTGCGCACCGAGGAGGCCTCCTCGATCATCGAGGACTCGGTGCGGAAGTCCATCGGCGTGCGCGGCGAGCCGGCGGGCGCGGGGCTGGTCACCACCATGATCACCAGCGACGGCCTGCCGCAGGGCCGCACCGCGCTCTTCTCGGGCAACTCCGGGCCGCACGCCGGCTCGATCAACGTGAACCTGGTGCCCAAGCACGAGCGCGCCGTCAGCGACGTTCAGGCCCTGGAGGGGGTGCGCAAGTCCATCGGCGAGAAGCTGCCCGGCACGCTGGTCACCTTCTTCAACGGCGGCATGGTGAAGCGAATCCTCAACTTCGGCAGCTCCGCGCCCATCGACGTGGAGATCCTCGGCTACGACCCCGAGGTGGGGCAGGCCTACGCGAAGCAGATGGCGCAGAAGCTCCGCGCGCTCTCCGACGAGAAGGGCGCGCCGCTCCTCACCGACGTGCTCATCTCGCGCGAGGAGAACTACCCGCAGTTCGACGTCGAGGTGGACCGCGAGAAGGCCGGCGTGCTGGGCATCTCCGAGCAGCAGGTGGCGCAGACGGTGCTCACCTCGCTGGTCGGCAACACCCAGTACGCGCCGATCCCCTTCACCGACGAGGAGACCGGCCGCGAGTACTTCATCAACGTGCGCCCGCCGGACCGGTTCCGCTCGCACGAGCTGGACCTGAAGGAGCTGCAGCTCAAGGCGCCGTCGGGGAAGCTGGTGTCGCTCGACACGGTGGCGACGGTGAAGCGCAACAGCGGGCCGGTCACCATCAGCCGCCGCTACCTGGAGCGCGTCATCGACGTCACCGCCAACGTCGCCCCCGGGCAGGACCTGGGCACGGCCGCCGCCGCGGTGCAGGGGGTGCTCGACGAGCTCACGCCGCCCGACGGCTTCGCCACGCAGCAGACCGGGCAGGCCGCCGCGCAGAAGCAGGCCTTCAGCGGGCTGGGCTTCGCCATGCTGCTCGCCATCGCGCTGGTCTACATGGTGCTGGCGTCGCAGTTCCGCTCGCTGGTGGACCCGCTGGTCATCATGTTCAGCGTGCCGCTCGGCATCAGCGGCGTCTTCACCATGCTCTGGGCCACCGGCACCACGCTCTCGGTGAACAGCTTCATGGGCATCATCATGATGATCGGCATCGTGGTCTCGAACGGCGTGCTGCTGGTCGACTTCACCAACGTGCTGAGGCGCCGAGGGCACCCGATGCTGGAGGCGGTGGTGGAGGCGGGGCGCACGCGGCTGCGGCCCATTCTCATGACCACCATCGCCACCCTGGTGGGCCTGCTCCCCATGGCGCTCGGCGTGGGCGAGGGCTCGGAGACCAACCTGCCGCTGGCGCGCGCGGTCATCGGTGGGCTCACCGTGTCCACCGCGCTGACGCTCTTCCTGGTGCCGATTCTGTACACCTGGCTCGATCGCTTCGCGAAGCGCCGCTCGCTCGACGAGGACGAGGACGAGCCCAAGGTAGCGCCAGCGCACGAGGTCGTGGGAGCGGCCCATGGTTGAGCTCGTGCTCGGCGTGGCGCTGGCGGCGAGCGCGCCCCAGGCGTTCTCCTTCGACGAGGCGGTGCGTCACGCGCTGGAGCGCCACCCGGCGATGCGCGTGGCCCAGACCGACGTGGCGCGCGCGGTGGCCCTGGTGGAGCAGACGCGCGCGGCCTCGATGCCCACGCTCTACGGCAACCTCGGGTACACGCGCCTCGACGGCGACCGCACGCTGGGCGACCGAGTCATCTCCGGGAAGGATCAGCTCTCCGGCAACGTGACGGCGGCCCTGCCCCTGGTCAACGCCGGCCGCTGGGCGTCGTGGTGGCGGGCGGACCAGGCGCGGGTGGCCACCGTGGCGAGCGCCGCCGACGTGACGCGGGTGGTGGCGGTGGGCGCGGCGCGGGCGTGGCTCTTGGTGCTGGGGCAGCAGCGGGTGCTGGAGGCGGCCGAGCGGGCGAGGGCGACCTCCAAGGCGCACGCCGACTTCGCGCACCAGCGCCGGAGCGGCGGCGTGGGCACGCGGCTCGACGAGCTGCGCGCGGCGCAGGAGCTCTCGGTGAGCGAGCAGGCCGTCGCCACGGCGAAGGGCTCGCTCGGGCGCGCGCAGGAGGCCCTGGCCGTCGCCATCGCCGCCGACGGCCCGGTCATGGTGGCCAAGGGCGAGCCGGCCTTCGAGACGCCGGCCCCGGAGGAGGCGGAGCGGAGCACCGAAGCCGCCCGGCGCGATGTGAAGGCGGCGAAGGTGAAGGCCGAGGTGTCGCGCGCGTCGACGCGGCTCGACTGGGCGGACTACGTGCCGCTGCTCACGGCGGTCTTCCAGCCCTTCACCCAGAACCCGCCGACCCTGGTGCAGCCAGTCGCGGGCTGGCAGGCGCAGGTGGTGCTCACGGTGCCGCTCTACGAGGGCGGGCTGCGCTACGGGCAGGCGCACGAGCGGCGGGCGCTGGCGGACTCGGCCGACGCGCAATTGGAGAACGTCTTGCGGCAGGCGAAGAGCGAGGTGCGGGCGGCCTTCACGACCGTGCAGCACGCCGACGAGGCGCTGGCGGCGGCGCGGGACTCGGCCAAGGAGGCGGCGGAGGCGCTGGAGCTGGCCAACATCGCCTACCAGGCGGGCGCGACCACCAACCTGGAGGTCATCGACGCCGAGCGGCGGGCGCGCGACGCCGAGACGCAGATGGCGGTGGCCGAGGATGCGGCGCGGCAGGCTCGGCTCGACCTGCTGGCGGCGAGCGGCCGGTTTCCCTGAGGGCGCGCGGCGCGTCCCCGATCAACGGGTGGGCGCGAATGGTTGGCCGACCGGCCAGGGCGGGCCGAGGGGACCGGGGCGTCGTTGCAGACGAGACAACATCAAGGTTGTTTTTTGGGGTGAAGCTGTCGGGCCTGCAAGGGCTCTGAAAACCGACCCGGCCTGGGCGGGGTCTTTCCGCTGGAGATGGAAGGGCGCCGATCAGCCCGAGAAGAAGCGGCATCGACGAGGGCGGGTTCGATGGAGTGGCCGGCGCCGTGCTCTGACGGGAGAGCTCCTCGGCACCGGGCGATGGACCCGCACGGTCTGGCTCCTCGAGTGGAGCTCTGGTGGGCAGCGGAAGAGGAATCCAGGGAGCACCATCGCTCGGAGGCGAGGTGCTGCCGGGCGGGCGCGGGGCGCAGGTGCTCAGCGTCGACCGCCCCTCGCCTGGGCGCCTCTCCGTCAGTCTGATCGGAGCCCCTTCCTCCCGCGCTGGACCGACGCCCCCGGGCGGGTCGGTTTCCAAGGTCGTTGCAGGGAACGCGTCATCAGCACTAAAAACACGACGCTGGTTGCCTCATTTGCAACGGTAGTTCTACGTCCCCACCGCGCACACCGACGAAACCCCGCCCGGGAACAGTGGTCCGCCGAGGGACTGATCGGAAGGCAGCCGATCGGGCCCTGGTCTACCGCTCATCCCTGCCGACCGCTCCGTCCTCCAGTTCCGCGAGCGCCCGCTCGAAGCCGTCGAGCGTCTGGAGCAGCGCCTCCGGCGACGCGCCATCGAGGGCGGGGTTGGGCGCCTTGAGCCACGCTCGCGCGGCCTCGACCGAGCCCAGCACCCACTGACCCTCGTAGAGCAACTTGTCCCGTCGCAGCCGGAGCACCGGCAGTCCGCACACCATCGCGCTCACCTAGCGCCTTGCCGCGTGACGCCCAACCGAATCCTCGCAGGTGACGGCGGCGCCCCATTCGCCGAAACTCCCAACCAGGTGAGCCCCATCCCCGACTCCGTCGACTCCACCCGGCGCACCATCGGCTGGCTGCTCTACTTCCCGGCCCTCTTCGTCGGCGGGGCGCTCTTCCTCTTCCTCTTCGTCGTGATGCCCATCTCGCCGCCGCGCTCCGAGATGGGCAAGGCCATCGCCCTCGGCTTCGCCTTCGCGGTGCCGATGCTGGCGGTCTACTCGTGGCTGCCGTGGATCGCCGACCGGTACGACCCCGAGCCGCTCTGGGCGCTCTTCACCATGGCGGCCTGGGGCGCGCTGGTGGCCACCGGCGTGGCGGGCCTGCTCAACTCCATCGTCGGCTCGGCGCTCGCGGGCTCCTTGAGCGGCGAGGTCGCGAGCGCGGTGACGGCGAGCCTCTCCGCGCCGCTCACCGAGGAGATCATGAAGGGCCTCGCCGTCCTCTGGATGTTCACCTTCCAGCGGCGGCAGTTCGACGGCGTGGTGGACGGGGTGGTGTACGGCGTCTTCGTGGCGCTGGGCTTCGCGGCCTTCGAGAACGTCGTCTACTACTCGGGCTCCTACCTGGCGGAGCACCAGAGCGGGCTGGAGCAGACCTTCGTCCTGCGCGGGCTGATGACGCCCTGGGCCCACCCGGTCTTCACCGCGATGACGGGCCTGGGCTTCGGGGTGGCGCGCGAGACGACCTCCCGGGCGATGCGCTTCTTCGCCCCGCTCCTCGGGCTCTGCGGGGCGATGTTCCTCCACTTCACCTGGAACTTCGCGGCCAGCGTCTCGAACATGCTCTTCATCGTGATGCTGCCGCTGTGGCTCCTCTTCCTGGTCGGCTTCTTCTTCCTGGTGGTGTGGCTGGTGGCGAGGAAGGGCCGCATCATCCGGGCCAACCTCGAGGACGAGGTGCTGCTCGGCTTCATGACGCCCTTCGAGCTCGGGCTGGTGGGCTCGCCCTTCGCGCACCTGAAGGCCACCTTCTCCTACGGCGGCAGCGCGGGCCGGCGCTTCGTCGACGTCGCGGCCCGGCTGGGCCTCTCCAAGTGGCACGCCAGCCGCGCGAGCCTGATGAGGAGCAGCACGCTCTCGATGCAGTTCGTGGTGCCCCTGCGGCAGGAGCTGGAGCGGCTGCGGGCGGAGATCGGCCGGCGCCGCGGCGGCGTCATCGTGGTGCCCAAGGGACTGGGCGGCGGTCGGCCCGGCGGCTGACCCCGACGGGCGGCCCGCGCTCGAATTGCGCGTGGGTCGGAGAATCGCCACGCCGGAGGCAATCTTCGCCTCCCACGGATGGGGCGCGACCCGGGCAACGTGCCCCCTTCCGAGGAGCGCGCTCTCGGGGTGCCGAGGCCCTTCGGGGCGTGGCGCCTCGGCATTCAACCTGCACGGGCTGCGCCTCATGTCGTGGCGGTCATGCGCGTGGTGGGGGCTGTTGTTGGCGTCCACCGTGGCGCGGGGACAGGAGCTCCCCGCAACCCTGGGTCTAACGGAGGCGCTCCAGCGCTTCGATCGCGTCGGCTACGACGTGCTCCTCGCCGAGGCGGCGGTCGAGTCGGCGCGCGCCGACACGCTGACCGCGGCGGCGCTCATCAACCCCTCGGTCCTGGGGTCCGCGTTGGTGCCCGTTCAGACGACGCCACGGCAGTGCGCCGATCCCAGCTGCTCCGCCGTGCTGTGGACCGCGCAGGTGGGCGACAACGGCGCGCTCTTCGACGTCGTCTTCGGCAAGCGGGGCGCCCGCCGCCGCGTCGCCGAGGCGGCTTACGCGGCCGCGCGGCTCAACCGCCAGGACGCGCTGCGCACCCTGCACTTCCAGGTGAAGTCGGCGCTGGTCGAGGCGGCTCGGGCCGCGCGGGCGCTCGAGGCCACGCTCACGGTGCAGGCCAGCCTGGAGCGCATCGTCGAGCTCAACCGGGTGCGCTACTCGTCTGGGGCCATCTCCGAGGCCGACCTGGCCAAGGTGGAGACCGAGACCCTGGAGGCGCAGGCCGACGTCGATCGCGCGCGGCTCGCGCTGACCCAGGCGAAGGTGATGGTGGCCTTCCTCCTCGGCGTGCGCGGCCCCGTGCCGCCCTTCGACGTCGACCTGGGTCTGCTGGCGGACCAGGGGCCGCGCGGCGCCGAGGCCCTCACCCTCGACGGGCTGACCCACAAGGCCCTGGCGCAGCGCCCCGACCTGAAGGCGGCGGCGGCGCAGCGGGCCCGGGCTGACGCGTCGCTCGACGTGGCCCGGCGGGCCGTGCTGCCCGACGTGCAGCTCGCGCCGCAGGTCTCCGCCTACGGCTCCGGCACGCTGCCCAACGCCGCCCCATACGCCGGCTTCGCCGCCCAGGTGCAGGTCCCGCTCTTCTACCGCTTCGAGGGCGAGGTGGCCCGCGCCCGGGCCGAGCAGCGCACGCAGGCGGTGGCCGAGGACAAGGTGCGCGCGCAGGTGGTGGCCGACGTGGAGGTGGCCTTCGCTGCGTTCACTTCGGCGCGACACCGGCTGGAGCGCATGAACGGCGGGCTGCTCGCGCGCGCCGAGCGGACGCGCGACCTCATCCGCTTTCAGTACGAGAAGGGCGCCGGTTCTCTGCTCGAGCTGCTCGACGCCGAGCGGCAGCTGGTCTCGGTGCGCCTCGAGTACGTGCAGGACCTGGCGGACTACTGGACGGCCCTCTTCCAGCTCGAGCAGGCCGCCGCGGGAGAGGTGACGTGATGGCTCGGAAGACGTGGCTTGGCGTAGCCTCGGTGGTGGCGGGGCTGGCGGTGTGGGCGTGCCGGGGCGCGGAGCCGCGGGACGCCGGCAAGCCCGAGGTGCCGCCCAACGAGGTCTGGCTCACGCCGCAGCAGGTGGCGAACGCCCACGTGGCGGTGGAGCCCCTGCGCCAGCGCCCGGTGGGCGGGGTGGTGGCGACCTCGGGGCGCGTCACCTTCGACGACATGCGCGTGGCCCACGTCTTCAGCCCCGTCACCGGCCGCGTCACCCGCATCACCGCGCAGCCTGGCCAGCGGGTGAAGAAGGGCGAGGCGCTCTGCGTCATCGACTCGCCCGACGTCGGCCAGACCTTCTCGGACCTCGCCAAGGCCCACGCCGATCTCGACGCGGTGGACCACGAGTTCCGGCGGCAGAAGGAGCTCTTCGAGGCCCACGCCGGCTCGCAGCGCGACTTCGAGGCGGCGCGCTCCTCCTACGAGCGGGCGGCGGCGGAGTTCGAGCGGGCCCAGCGCAAGGCCAGGCTGCTGTCCTCGGGCACCGCCGGCGGCGCCAGCCAGGAGTACACCCTGCGCTCGCCCATCGACGGAGAGGTGGTGATGCGCGCGGTGTCGCCGGGCATGGAGGTCTTGGGGCAGTACTCCGGCGGCACGGCGGTGGAGCTGTTCACCGTGGGCGAGCTGGACACCGTCTGGGTGATGGCCGACGTCTTCGAGATGGACCTGGGCCGGGTGAAGGCCGGGGCTCAGGTGACGGCCAAGGTGGTGGCCTTCCCCGAGCGGGTCTTCCAGGGCGAAGCCGACTGGGTGTCGAACACGCTCGATCCGGTGACGCGCACCGCGCGGGTGCGCTGCAAGCTCCTGAACCCCGACCACGCGCTCAAGCCCGAGATGTTCGCCCAGGTGAACCTCTCGGTGGACCCCGCCCTGGTGCTCGCCTTGCCCCGGAGCGCCGTCTTGAGGCTCGGCGATCAGACGGTGAGCTTCGTGAAGGTGGGCACGAGCCCCGACGGGCGGGTGCGCTTCGAGCGCCGGCCGGTGGTGGTGAACGAGGCCCTGGGCGGCGACTTCCTTCCGGTGGAGGCGGGCCTCGCGGCGGGCGAGGAGGTGGTGGTGGGTGGGGCCATCCTGCTCTCGGGGATGGTGGCGACGTGATCGCTCGGTTGGTGCGCGCGGCGCTCCAGGCGCCGGCGGTGGTGTTCGCGCTGGCGTGCGCGGTGGCGGGCGCGGGGGTCTTCGCCTTCGGCCGGCTGGACATCGAGGCCTACCCGAACCCGGTGGCGCCGATGATCGAGATCATCGCCCAGCCCGAGGGGTGGAGCGCGGAGGAGGTGGAGCGCGCGGTCACCATCCCGCTCGAGACGGGGCTCAACGGGATCATCGATCTCGACCACGTTCGCAGCCAGTCGCTGTTCGGGCTGGCGGACGTGAAGTGCTACTTCAGCTGGAACGTCGACTACTACACCGCGCAGCAGCGGGTGCTGAACCGGCTCGCCTTCATCGAGCTGCCGGCGTCGGTGAAGCCCTCGCTCTCGCCCTGGAGCGCCATCGGCGAGGTCTACCGCTACAAGCTGGTCGGCAAGGGCTACTCGCTGGCGCAGCTCAAGACGACCGAGGACTGGGTGCTGGAGAAGCAGTTCAAGCAGGTGCCCGGCGTCATCGACGTGGTGAGCTTCGGCGGGGAGACCAAGCAGTACCACGTGGAGGTGGATCCGGTGCGGCTGCGCGCCCAGGGCGTCACCCTGGTGCAGGTTCAGAACGCGGTCGGCAACGCCAACCAGAACGTCGGCGGCCAGCGCATCAGCATCGGCGAGCAGTCGTACAACATCCGCGGCATCGGCCTCATCAAGAACCTGCGGGACATCGACGAGATCGTGGTGGCGCAGAACAAGGGCGTGCCGGTGCGGCTCAAGGACGTGGCCGAGACCACCATCGGCGCGGCGCCCCGCCTCGGCGTGGTGGGTGAGGACGAGGCCTCCGACATCGTCCAGGGCATCGTGCTGATGCGCTACGGCGGCGACTCCTCGAAGACGCTCGAGGGCTTGAAGGCGCGCATCGCCTTCATCCGCGAGAACCACCTGCTGCCGCCCGGCATGGAGCTGGTGACGCTCTACGACCGCGGTTCCCTGGTGCACGTCACCACCCACACGGTGCTGGAGAACGTGGTCGAGGGCATGCTCCTGGTGACGTTGGTGCTGTGGGTCTTCCTCGGCCGGGGCAAGGCGGCGCTCATCACCGCGGTGAACCTGCCGCTCGCGCTGGCCATCGCCTTCGTCGGCATGGTGGGCACCGACACGCCGGCCAACCTCATCTCGCTGGGCGCGGTGGACTTCGGCATCGTGGCCGACTCCACCGTCATCATGATGGAGAACATCTTCCGGCGGCTGGGCGCGGGCGGCACCGGTGCCGCGGTGGAGCGCATCGGCGCGGCGGCGGCCGAGGTGGGCGGCCCGATGTTCTCCTCGACGCTCATCATCGCGGTGGCCTTCATTCCGCTCTTCACCATGAGCGGCGTGGCCGGCGTCATCTTCTCCCCGATGGCGCACACCTACGCCTTCGCCATCGGCGGGGCGATCGTCCTGGCGCTCTCCCTGACGCCGGTCCTGGCGCTGCGCTTCATGCCGGTGGAGCGGGCGCCCGAGGGCCACCTGCCGAAGGAGCTCGAGGAGTCGGACGAGGGCGAGAACGCGGTGATGCGCGCGCTGGACCGGCTCTACCGCCCGCTCTTCGCCTTCGCGCTCAGGCGGCGGGGCCTGGCGCTGGCGCTGGTGCTGGTGCCGGTGTCGCTGGCCCTGCTCGCGGGTGCCTTCCTCGGGCGGGAGTTCATGCCCAAGCTCGAGGAGGGCAACTTCTGGATCCGGGCCACCATGCCCATGTCCATCTCGCTGGAGCAGTCGAGCCAGTACGTCGGGCGCATGCGCGCCATTCTCCTCGGCTGCCCGGGGCAGTCGCTCGAGGGCTGCACCGACCAGAACCGCTCGCGCCCCGAGGTGCGAACGGTCATCTCGCAGCTCGGCCGCCCCGACGACGGCACCGACGTCTCGGGCTTCCACAACATCGAGTTCCTGGCGCCGCTGGAGGAGGCGAGTCGCTGGCGCAAGGGCATCACCAAGGACGGCATGACCGGCGAGCTGTCGGGGGAGCTGGAGGACGCCTTCCCCGGCGTGGTCTTCAACTTCTCCCAGTACATCGCCGACAACGTCGAGGAGGCGATGAGCGGCGTGAAGGGCGAGAACTCGGTCAAGGTGGTGGGGCCCGATCTGCAGGTCGACTCGCGCAAGGCGGAGGAGATCGTCCAGGTGATGTCGAAGGTGCGGGGCGTGGAGGACCTGGGCATCTTCAAGAGCCTGGGGCAGCCCTCGATTCGCATCACCCCCGACCGCATGCTCGCCGGGCGCTACGGCCTGAACGTGGGCGACGTCGAGGCGGTGATTCAGGCCGCGGTCGGCGGCACCGCCATCACCCAGGTGTACGAGGGTGAGAAGCACTTCGACCTCACCGTGCGGTGGAAGCCCCGGTTCAGGAAGGACGTGGAGGCCATCAAGGCCATCCTGGTGACGGCGGCCGACGGGACGCAGGTGCCGTTGGGCCAGGTCTCCGAGGTGGTGCCGGAGGAGGGCCCCTCGGTCATCTACCGCGAGGACAACCGCCGCTACGTGCCGGTGAAGTTCTCGGTGCGCGGGCGCGATCTCGCGTCGACCATCGAGGAGTCGCAAGCCAGGCTCAGGGAGGCGCTCAAGCTGCCCTACGACACCCACCTGGAGTGGGCGGGCGAGATGAGCCAGCTGAAGGACACCACCCAGCGGCTGTTGATCGTCATGCCGCTGACGCTGCTCCTCATCGCCTTCATCGTCTTCACCGCGGTGAAGACCTGGCGCGACACCGCCATCGTGCTCCTGGGCATTCCGGTGGCGTGCTCGGGCGGCGTGGCGGCGCTCTTCGTCACCGGCACGCACTTCTCCATCTCCGCGGCGATGGGGTTCATCTCCATCTTCGGCATCGCCATTCAGGACGCGCTGTTGGTGGTGACCTACGCGCAGCGGCTCTGGGAGCGGGGCGCCTCGGTGGAGGCCGGCGCGCGGCTGGCGGCGGAGCGGCGCCTGAGGCCCGTGCTGATGACCATCTCGGTGGCGATGCTGGGGCTGTTGCCGGCGGCGGTCTCACGCGGCATCGGCAGCGAGACGCAGAAGCCCTTGGCCATCGTGGTCATCGGCGGTGCGCTGGTGCTGGCGGTCGCGCCACGCCTCTTGCAGCCGGCGCTCCTGGTGCTCGCGCACCGGAAGGATCGGCCTCGGCCCCAGGAGCCGTCGGCGCCGCCCTCGCTGGAGCCGGCCAGTCCCTGAGCCAAGAGCCGCGCTGACCACCGCTCCGTTGGAGAGGCGGCGCTCCAGTCGCCCCAGTGTCGGCGGGCTTCGACGTCGCTCAGCCTGAACGGTGGTGACACGGAGTTCCGAGCGCTCGCCGCCAGGACGCGACCTACGCGGGAATGGCCGGCACCACGTGCGCCAGCACCGCGAAGTGCAGCGCCGCGGCGACGATGACCAGCACGTGGAAGACCTCGTGGTAGCCGAACACCCGGGGGAAGGGGTCCGGCCGCTTGAGGGCGTAGGTGACGGCGCCGAGGGTGTAGCTGATGCCGCCGAGGCCGATGAGCACCAGGCCCCAGGTGCCGACCGCGTCGCGCACCGCCGGCGCGGTGGGCAGAATCACCCAGCCCAGCAGCACCGCGCAGGCCGCCAACAGCCACTTGGGCGCCTTCAACCAGAAGACGGAGAAGACGACGCCCCCGACCGCGCCGACCCAGACCACCGCGAGCAGGGTGCGGCCCTCGTCGCCGCCGAGCAGAAGGCAGATCGGCGTGTAGGTGCCGGCGATGAGCAGGAAGATGGCGGCGTGGTCGAGGCGGCGCATCCACGCCCGCGCGCGCGGCTGCCAGGTGGGCCGGTGGTACACGGCGCTGGTGGTGAACAGCGCCACCAGCGAGAGCCCGTAGATGAGCGCTCCGGCGCGGGCTCGTATGTTCTGCGCCATCATCGTCAGCGTGATGCAGCCCGCGAGCGCCACGCCAGCCGCGATCTCGTGAGAGACGCCTCGGAGCAGTGGCTTTCGGAGCGGAGGTGCGACGTCGGTCATGGGCGATCTCGAATGGAGAGCGTAGCGCGTCAACGTCACGTACGAGTCACGAGCCGCTTCGCCGCCGCGCGCCTCACTTCCCGCCCTTCTTCTTCGTCGCGGGCGCGTCCTTCCTCGCGTCCTTTCCGCCGGCGGTCTTGGCCTTCGCGTCCTTCATGCGCAGCAGCTGGAGCACCGGATCGAAGTCGCCGTCTACCGCCGCGCCCCAGCCGTCGGCCCGGAAGACGTCCTTGAGCAGCGTCTTGCCCTCGGCGTTGGTGGACATGCGCCCGAAGGTGGCGATGACGTCGTTGACGCGGTTCTCGGAGAAGTAGGGGCGGAGCGCGACCACCTCGTTGGGGATCTTCCCCGAGGCGGCCACCACCTTGAAGTCGTCGATGGGCCCGGCGTCGGTGCAGCCGTCGGCCTTGAGCACCTCGGCGTCGGTGGCGAAGGTCGCGCCCACGTCGGCCTTGCCCTCGCGCACCGCCTTGCAGACCGAGGGGTGATCGCCGGCGAAGAGCTCCGAGGCGAACCAGGTCGCGGGGTCGCCGCCCACCTGGCGCACCAGCTCGCGCGGGAAGAGGTAGCCCGAGGTGGAGCCCTTCGAGACCCAGGCCACCTTCTTGCCCTTGAGCTCCTCGACGCTCTTGGCCTCGGCGTCCTTCTTCATGATGAAGACGCTCCGGTAGAAGAGGCTGCCGCCGCCGGCGCGCATGGCCTTGGAGACCGCGGTGACGTCGCGGTTCTTCTGCAGGGCCTGCACGAAGGCCAGCGGGGTGATCCACGCGACGTCGATCTTCCCGTCGGCGAGCGCGTCCTTGAGCTCGTCGGAGGAGGAGAAGGTCTGCACCGTGACGGCGCTCCCCAGCGCCTTGGTGAGGTAGGGCTCGAGGGCGGCCTTGGCCTTCTGCGCGTGCTCGGGGCCGTAGGGCTCGCCCATGCCGAAGGTGAGCGGCGGCTTGGGCTTCGGCTCGGCGGCGAAGGCGGGGAGGGCGAGGCACGCACAGACGAAGAGCGCACAGGTCGTTCGCATGGCGGGGGTTGTAGCGCCTTGGCCGGGCGATGCGAAGGCGCGTCGAGTATCCTCCGGCGGTGATGACGCCCCTGTTGACGCTCACGTTGCTCGCCGCCGCGCCCGACGACGCGCTGCTCGCGCGCCTGGCCGAGCACGCCGCCCGCGCCGAGGCGATTCAGAAGGACCACGCGTCGCTGCTTCAGGTGCACGCGGAGGAGCTGGGCGACGACGGCAAGGCGACGAAGCTCACCGAGACGGTGGTGCGGCTCGAGCCCAAGGGCGGCGCGATGACGCGGCACCTGGTGAAGCTCTCGGAGGACGGGAAGGACCTCACCGAGGCGAAGCGGCAGGAGATCGAGAACAAGAAGCCCAAGAGCGAGCGCCAGTTCCACTCGCCGTTCATCAAGGACGAGCAGCCGAAGTACCGCTTCGAGCTCGGCGCGCCCGACCCGGCGCGGCCGGGGCTTGTGCGCGTGGCGCTGGCGCCCGCCGGCGACGCGACCGACCGCCTGCTGGTGGGCGAGGCGTGGGTGGACCCGGCGGCGGGGACCCTGGTGGAGCTCGAGGCGAAGCTCTCCAAAAACCCCTTCCTCGTCGACTCGATGCACTTCCGGGCGGAGCTGCTGGCCGAGACGCCGGAAGGTCCCGCGCTCTCGCGGCTCTCGGTGGAGGGCGTGGCCGGGCTTCCCCTCTTCAAGAAGCACTTCCGGGTCGACTCGCGCTTCTCCGAGTACGCCAAGCCGGCGCCCGGGCCCTGACTCACTCCGCGTCGTCGCTGAAACCAGACAGGCCGAGCGCGCCCATCGTCCAGCGGGCGGGGCAGAAGCCGGCGAGCCAGTCCCACAAGAGCGCCATCGGCACCAGCGCGAGGAAGTTCGACGCGCCGACGACGAAGAACGCCCAGTCGGGCCACTTCGCGCCGGCGGCGGCGCCGAGGGCGTAGACCACCGCGGTCGTCAAGAAGCGCAGGTCGACCAGCGTGCCCATGGCGCCCATCACCGCGTAGACCACCAGCTCGAAGACCAGCGAGTGGTGCGGGTCGGCCCCCATGCCCCAGGTGACGGCGCGGGTCAGCGCCGCGGCGACCACCGCCACCACGATGGCCAGGGACATGCGCTTGCCCATGCGGTTCAAGAACAGGCCGTCGCGCAGCTTGAAGGTGGCGACGCCCGCGAAGAGGGCCCAGGGGACGATGCCCTCGAGCAGCATCGCGCTGGTGACCTCGAAGCGGCCGCTGCGCTCGAGGAGGCCGAGCACGATGGGGACCACGAACCACACCGTGCCCACGATGGCGAGGAGGAGGTTCCGGGCGCCGCTGGAGACGTTGGGGTTGAGCTCGCGCTCCAGGGCCTCCAGGCGCTGGCGCTCCCTGGCGTCGTGGGCCAGGCGCGCCTCCAGAGCCTGCACCTCGGCGGCCAGGGCCGGGTCGGGCGACGGCAGCTCGGCCAGCGCGCGGCGGGCGGAGGCGAGGTTCGAAGTCGCGAGCTCCTCCTTCACCTCGCGGGTGATGGCGCGCGCGAGCCCGTCTCGCGCCACCGGGTTCTCCGGCCAGCTGCGCAGGGACTGCTCGAAGCCGAAGCGGCTCTGGGCGAGGGCGGCGTGGACTCCGCCGCGATCGCCCGGCGCCAAGAGCGGCGGCAGGGCGTCGAGCCGCTTCTGCGCCTCGGCGGCGAGCTGCGCGGCCTGGCGGTGGCGCAGGTAGAAGCGCACCGCCTCGGCGAGCTCGGAGACGGAGCCGAAGCGCCGCATGGGGCTCCTCGCCATGGCCCTCTGGCAGATCTCGGCGATCTCCTGCGGCACGTCGGGGCCGTAGGTGCGCGGCTCGGAGCGGAAGGCCTTCTCCAGCACCTCGGAGAGCGAGCTGCCCTGGTGCGGCGGCCCGCCGGTGAAGATGTCGTGGAGCGTGGCGCCGAGGAGGTAGACGTCGGTCCACCGGCCCAGGCGCGCGCCGTCGCCCTCCACCAGCTCCGGCGGCATGTAGCTCGGCGTGCCGGCGAGGCCCCGCACGTCGCAGGCCTTGGGGAGCCCGCGCTCGGGATCGCCTTCCAGGCTCACCGCCAGGCCCCAGTCGAGCACCACCACCTCGCCGAAGGCGCCGACCATCACGTTGTCGGGCTTCAGGTCCCGGTGCACCACGCCCCTGGCGTGCGCGAACTCCACCGCGTTGCAGACCTTCTGGAAGATCTCGAGGTGCCGCTCGATGGCGAGGTCCGTGCGCGCGGGGCCTTCCGCGCGGAGGTGCTTGCCCCAGGGCACGCCCTCCACCCGCTTCATCACCAAGAGCACCTCGTCGCCCTGGCCGCGGCCGAGCGAGTAGACGGGCACGATGTTGGGGTGCTCGAGGCCGCCGGTGATGCGGGCCTCGCGGAGGAGCTCCTGGGTGCGCTGCGCGTCGGCCTCGCCCTTCAAGCTCTTCACCGCCACGTCGCGGCGCAGGGAGAGCTGGCGGGCGAGGCGCACCTGGCCGCGGCCGCCTTCGCCGAGGAGGGTGCCGAAGCGGAGCTCGGCCGCGCGCCCGTTCTCTTGGGCGACGGCGAGCTGGGGCAGCGAGTCGAGGCCCGGCTCCGTCGCGCGGTCGCGGGCGGGGATGAAGGTCGCGTCGACCGGGTGCGCCAGGGTGCGGGCGTCGAGCCGCAGCGACTCGAAGACCTGCGGGAAGGTGGTGGGCTCGGTGAGCTCGTCGGACACGGTCGGGCGAGTCTAGCCGCCCACGGGGGCCCGGCCGCAAACCGCGCCGGGAACAGGAGCCCGGAGGGTGCGGTTCAGGGCAAACTCGTCGAAGGGTGCCGAACCCACCACCGTTCACCCTGAGCCCGTCGAAGGGTGCCGAACCCACCGCCGTTCACCCTGAGCCCGTCGAAGGGTGCCGAACACCATGAACCCACTTCGCCTCCTCCTCCTCTCCGCCCTCCTCCTCGCCCCCGCGGCCTTCCCCTGCACCGCCTTCGAGCTCGGCTCGAGCGAGCACCGGGTGATGGGCAAGAGCTACGACTGGAGCTTCGGCGACGGCCAGCTGGTGGTGAACGCGCGCGGCGTGGTGAAGCGGGGCGTGGGGCTCGTGCCGGGCGACGCGCCGGCCTCGTGGACCTCGCGCTTCGGGAGCGTGACCTTCAACCAGTACGGCCGGGAGCTGCCGAACGGCGGGCTGAACGAGGCGGGGCTGGCGCTGGAGGTCTTGTGGCTGAACGAGAGCCAGTACCCGAAGAAGGACGAGCGGCCTTCGCTCAACGAGCTGCAGCTGGTGCAGTACCTGCTCGACACCTCGGGCACGGTGGCCGAGGCGCTGGACCAGGCGCGGCGGGTGCGGGTCGCGCCGGTGCACGGCGCGGTGCACTACTTCGCCTGCGACGCGAGCGGGGCGTGCGGCACGCTGGAGTTTCTGGGCGGTGAGCTGGTGACGACGACGGGGAGCGCGCTCGCGGCGAAGGTCCTGACCAACTCCACCGCGGCGGAGTCGGGCGCGGCCTGGCGCGCGCTGGAGAAGGCCGGAGGGAAGGTGCCGGGCGGCGGCTCGTCGCTGGCGCGCTCGCTCAGGGCTTCGTCGCTGGTGAAGGCGCCGTCGGCCGCTCCGGTGAGGGACGCCTTCCTCGTCCTGGACTCGGTCTCGCTCGGCGCGCACTCGAAGTGGAACATCGTCTACGAGCTCGACGCGAAGCGGGTGCACTTCCGCACCAGCGATCGCACCGCGGTGAAGACGCTCTCGCTCTCGGGACTCGACTTCGCCTGCGGCGCCGAGACGAAGGTGCTCGACCTCGCCACGACGCTGGAGGGGGACGTGACCGCGAAGCTCGAGCCCTACCGCCCGGCGGCGAACGAGGCCTTGGTGCGCAAGAGCCTGGCGCTGACCCGGGTGAAGCTCAGCGAGGAGGCCGTGCTGGGGCTCGCGCACTTCCCTGAGCGGCTCGCCTGCGCGGCGCGCTGAGACCACGCCACGGCGAACACGAGGCGGGCGCTACCGCGGCTCGCTCGGCGCGTTCGGGTGCCGGCTCACCATGCTCCGCAGGTGCGGCTGCTTCATCACCATCGGTTGCCTCAAGAGGTGCGCGATGAGCGCCGGCGGCGCGGCGGCCCAGCGCGCGATGTTCTGCACCAAGAGCGACGAGCTGTAGGTGCGCTTGCACAACAGCGAGGTCGTCTTCCCGTCGACGGGTAGCCCAGAGAGCCCGGCCAGCGCCCGGCCCTCGGTGGAGAGGATGAGCTCGACGCGCTCCTCGGCGGCGGCGGTCTGGAAGCGGGTGCGGAGCTGGCGCGAGCAGCCGGCGCGGTTGCGCTCGGGGACCTCGCGGCTCACCGACAGCTTCCACAGCGCGATGAGGCGCTTCGAGCTCGTCACCCGCTTGAGCTGCGTCTCGGTGAGCTGCGGGTTCCGGAGCAGCAGCCGCTGCACCTCGGCGTCCCGGGCGAAGTCGGCGCGCGCCGTCACCCGCTCCAGCCCCGCGGGGGCGCGGTGGTGCGCGGCGACGAGGCGCGCGTGGACCAGGCCGGCTTGCGGGTTCTCCAGCACCGCGATGACCACCGGCGAGAGCGGGTCGAAGCAGAGCGCGGACAGCTCGGGCTCCTGGGCGGTGCCGGCGAGCTGCTCGCGCGCGGCGGCCTCCAGCGCGTGGAGCCTGGTCTCGAAGAGCTTGCGGTGCGTCGCCGCGGTGGCCTCGCGCTCCTCGGCGGTCGCCGCGTCCGGGGCGTCGTCTTCGCCGTCTTCCGGCTCCGGAACCTCGTCGGCCGCCGCCACGCTCGGAACCGGTGAGGGCGCAGTGGGTGGCGCCGACGGAGCGGGAGATGGAATCGGCGACGGCGCTGATGCGGGCGGCGCGTCCTCATCCTCCGCCACCGCGCCCTCCCGCACCAGCCGCTCGAGGAAGGACTGCACCTGCTCCGGCGGCTGCTGCGTCAGGATCGCGAGCTCGCGCACCGTGGTGAAGCCGTCCACGCGCGAGAGCGTGAAGCCCTCGACCGGCGAGAGGGTGAGGGTCTTCAGGTCGAGCTTCGCGGCCAGCCGCGGCTTCCACTCCTTCGCCACGGCCGGCGATTCTCGGGCCAGCCCGTGCCGGGTGCCAAGCATCGGCGCATCCCCCCGGGATGACTGACTTTCGGACGTCAGTCTCGCGGCCATCGGGCGCCGGCCGGCGTCACCGCGACGGCGTCGCGCCGGTGAGCCGCTTCACCGTCTCCGCCGCGCGGCGCGAGCGCGTCTCGGCCTTCTTCGCTTCGCCGACCCACTCCGCGTACTCCCGCTGGTGGCTCGGCGGCAGCGCCTCGAACACCGCCCGGGCCTTGGCGCTCTTCTTCAGCGCCGCCGCGAGCTCCTTCGGCACCTCCGCGCTCGCCGCGAACCGCTTCGCCGCGTCCGCGAGAATCCTCCCAAGCTCGGCGCCCGGCGGCAGGTCCTCCACCGACGACAGCCGCGTCAGCCCGGCCTCGCCTGGCCGCCGGCTCCCGCGCACGTCGAAGCGCGCGTGCCGCGCGAACGTCGACATCGAGGCCACGACGTAGCCGTCGACGAGGAAGAACGGCAGGCCCCACTTGATGGTCTCCTCCACCGTGGGGAGCGCGCGGTGCACCGCCTCGCGCACCGTCGCGAGGATGGGGCGGGCGAAGTCCTGCGACTTCGAGACGTACGTATCGACGCGGCGATCGCGAGAGCCCATGCCCGATTCGTCGCACGATCCAAGGCCTCGCGCCAAGGCGTGAGATGCGCGCCAGCCGAGCGCACCTCCTGCGCGAGCGGCCACGCGTGCGCGCGCGACTGGCCTCGCCCTCGCCGGACGTGCGTTAGAGTTGGCGCCGTGCTCATCGAGTCATGGTCATGACGCGGGCCCTGGCGCTGGCGGTGCTGTGCTCGCTGGCGTCCTGCCAGTGCGGCACCGGCCCGGTCACCACCGTCGGCACCGGCTTCCGCGTCGCCCCCGGCCAGGAGCGCCTCGACTTCGGCCGCATCCTCGAGGGCACCCAGGCCACGCGCACCGTCACCCTCATCGCCGACGGCCGGCTCGACGTGCAGGTCACCCTCGCCACCGTCGCGCCCTTCGACGCGCCGCTGACCCTCACCATCCCCGGAGGCGATCAGTTCGACGTCCCGGTGAGCTTCCACGCCGGCAACGGCAAGGCCGACGGCACCCTCGCGCTCTTCGCCAATCAGACCGAGCTCGACGTCGCCCTCACCGGCGTCGGCGTCCGACCGCCCAACTGCACCACCACCGTGCCCTGCCACGTCACCGCCTACTCGCTCGAGCAGGACGCCTGCGTGGAGAGCCTCGCGGCGGACGAGACCCCGTGCGACCCGGGCAGCCTCTGCCTCGAGCGCGGGCGGTGCCGCGCGGGGGCCTGCGTGGGCGTCGCGCGCACCTGCGACGACGACAACCCCTGCACCATCGACGCCTGCGACATGGCCACCGGCTGCGTCTACCGCCCGGCGACCTGCCCCGCGCCCACTGGGGCCTGCCGGGTGGCCACCTGCGATCCGCAGAGTGGCTGCGGCACGGGGCCCGCCCCCGACCTCACCCCTTGCGGCCCCATCGACTGCACCGCCGCGCACGTCTGCGACAGGGGCGGCTGCACCGTGGTCGAGACGCCAGAGGGTTTCCCCTGCGCCGACCCGCTGATCTGTCTCGGGCAAGGCACCTGCCACGCCAAGAAGTGCGAGCGGCCGGACGCCAGCGTGTGGGTGGCGGAGTGGACGGCGCCGCTCGCGCGCCGGGTGGAGGTCGACGCGCCCGCGCTCGTCGCCTCGAACGGCAGCCTCTTCTTCACCGCCTCGGGGCTCTTCCTGGTGGCCCTCGACGCGGGCGTCGGCGACGGCGGCAGCGACGGCGGGCTCGACGGCGGGGGGCGCGGCCCGACGGCCGTGGCGGTCCTCGGCCGAGGGCTGGTCTCGTACACCACGAGCGGCTTCGAGCGCTTCGCCACGCCGTTCCTCGACGGGCCGGAGCGGCTGGTGAACGGCTCGGCGCAGGGCCTCGCCACGCTCAAAGACGGCGGCCTTCGCCTGCGGAGCCGCGCCACCGGCGAGCTGCTCGGCGAGCTGGACGGTCCGTTCGCGAGACCCGAGGCGCTCTCGCGCCGCGGCGACGGGGCGCTGGTCGGCGCGCGCTCGCTCTGGGACGGCGGGGTGGAGTTGGTGGTGCGCGCTCGAGACGGCGGCGTCGGTGTTCGCGCGGTGGCCCTCTCGCCCGAAGTCCTGCTCGCGCACGACGAGGCCGACGGGCTCTGGGCGCTCGAGCCGTCCTTGGGCGTGCTGACCTTCTGGCGCGCCGACGGAGGGCTCGGCGGCTCGGCGGCCCTGGCGCCGCTCTCCCCCGGCCTCGCGGTCTCGAACGGGACGGCGCTGCTCGGCGGCGCGGCGTGGGTGCGCTTCTCGGCCGACGGCGGGCCCGCGGCGATCCGCTCGCTCCTTCTGGTCGACGGCGGCGTGCCGGCGCCGCTCGCGCGCTTCCAGCTCGCCGGCGGTGGCTCGGTGGTGGCCTTCCACCGCCGCTGCGAGGACCCGCTCACCAGCTGCGCCCCCATCGACGAGGGCACCTTCGGCCGGGCCTTCGACCAGGCCACCGGGACTCCGCTGTGGGAGGCGGAGGTCTTGCCCGGCGGCGTGGCCTCGGAGCTCGTCGACGCGAGCCTGGTGAGCTTCACGCCCGGCACCTTCACCACCCTGGTCCGCGCCGACTTCGACTCGGGCACGCGGTCCTTCCTCGAGGTCTACAGCCAGGGGCAGCGGGTGGTGCTCTGCCCCCTGCCGGGGACGCGGCAGGACGTGCGCGCCGGCCTCTTCACTTCGGGGCGGCTGCTGGCGGTGCTCGATGACGGCGACGGCGGCTCGGTGCTCGAGGCCCTGCCCCTCACCGGCCTGCCGCTGTTGGAGTCGGGCTGGCCCACGCCGGGGACCGCGGGGAACGCGCGCGAGGCGGTGCCGTAGTCAGGGGCAGATGCGCGGCGCCAGCACCAGCGGCTCCAGCGGCGCCTGCGTGAAGTCGAAGGCGTTCATCAGGTCGTTCGCCTGGCCGTCCTGCGCGGCGGGATCGAGCGAGCTCAAGGTGACGCCCGACTGGAAGACGGTCTCGATGAAGCGCGCGATGCTCGCCTGCTCCGCCTGCTCGTGGAACACGAACCCGGGCCTGGCCCACGGCGACATGATGATCAGCGGCAGGCGGAAGCCGAGGCCGTAGGGGCGCTTCGGGTCGCAGCCGATGAGGCGCGGCGGCGGGACGTGGTCGTACCAGCCGCCGAAGTCGTCCATGGTGAAGAGCACCGCGGAGCTCTTCCACTCCTCGCTCTGCATCAGCAGGTTGAGCTGCTGCACCGTCCAGTTCTCGCCCTGGCAGACGTCGCCGATGCGCGGGTGCTCGTTGGCCAGCTCCTCGTTCACCAGCCACACCACGTTCGGCAGGCGGTGGTTCTTCAGGTCCTCCGCGAACTCGGTGAAGTGCACCACGTTCGCCCAGCCCGGCCCCTCGCGGACGGGCTTGATGGCGTTGAACATCGACCAGATCTCCGGGAGCACGTAGTACCTCGAGCCGTAGAACTTCCACGTCACGCCCGGCGGGAGGACGTCGGGCACCGACGGGATGTCGAAGCACGGCGCCACCTGCTTCACGGTGCAGGTCTGTTGGTCCTCGACGGGCACGGTGGTCCCCGCGGGCTGATCGCACCCCCAGTACGGCCGCAACGGCGAGAGGCTCGGGTTCCCCTCGGCCCAGCCGGACTGCGCCGCGAGGAGGAAGGTGTGCCCCGGGAAGCTCGGGCCCATCTGGCCGGAGAAGAAACGGTCGGCCAGGGTGAAGCGGCGCGCGTACTGCCAGTAGTTGGGAATGTCCTCCTCGCGGTACTGCGCGTAGGCGAGCAGGTCGCCGTTCACCGAGGCGTTCTCGACCTTCTCCCAGCCGTCCATGCCGCCGTCGTTCCAGTCCTGGAGCGCGCAGGGGTGCGAGTGGCAGAGGTCGTGCGGCGTGAGGAGCGGCGCGCGCGGCGGCTCGATGACGCCGCCGTCGGCGAGGCGGATTCTCGAGGCGCCCTCGGCGCCGGGGAAGGAGCCGAAGTAGTTGTCGAAGGTGTGGTTCTCCTTCACCACCACGATGACGTGGCGGATGGGCGTTACGAGGCCGGCGTCGGGGCTCGGTTCCCAGCCTCCGTCGAAGGTGGACGCGGTGCGGGCGCAGGCGGCGAGGAAGAGCGCGGCGAGGAGAGCGGAGCGGAGGTGGAGCATGCGCGGGGAGGAGCCACGCTACCGGCGGCGTGGGCCAGCGTCGAGCGTCCCTGGCCGGCAGGCCAGCGTGCCTGTGAATCGCCTGGGAGCGATGCTAGATATGGTGCATATGGCACGGCGCACGACCATCGTTCTGACTCCCGAAGACGAGCTGGCCATCAAGCGGGCAGCGAAGGCCGAGGGCGTGACGCAGTCGCAGATCATCCGGAAAGGCATTCGGACGGTGACGGCGCCCTATCGTCGCCGGGTGCGTCCGCTGATGGGGTGGCTCAAGCTCTCGCCCGAGGAAAGGGCCGAGATCGACGCCGACGTGACGAACTACGACAAGTCCTCATGACACGTCCGCTGATTCTCGACACGGGGGCGTGGCTCCATGCGCTGGAGGGCGCCGACCCATGGATTTCGACTTGCGACGAGGCCTCGGACCTCATCGTGCCCGCACTCGTTCTCGCCGAGCTCGATCATTTCTTGCGGCGCCAACGGCGTGCGATGCACAAGGTGCTCCGCGACATCGACCAAGGCCACTATCAGTACGAGCCGTGTACGCCAGGCGATCTCACTCGGGCGCGTGAGCTCGACGAGAAGTTCAAGCAGATGGAGCTGGGCCTCGTGGACGCGTCGATCGTCGCGCTCGCCGAGCGGCTCGGCATTCACCGGGTCCTCACCGTCGACTCGGATCTCGCGGCTGTCCGCATCGGCCACCGCTACGACCGAGCCCTCGAGCTCGCCTGCCCCCTCCCGCGCTCATCGCAGCGATGACGCGGCGTGTCTGCCGGGTTCCTACGCGTGGCTGACCCCGCGAGGGCAGGGCACTATGGTCCGCCCATGCCCTTGCCCCGACTGACTCACCCCCTGGTGCGGAAGAATGGCGTCTTGGTGCGCGCGAGCTGGGACGAAGCGCTCGACGTCGCCGCGCGGGGCATCGAGGCCGAGGTGAAGCGCCACGGCCCGAACACCTTGGGCATCTTCAGCTGCTCGAAGGCCACCAACGAGGTGAACTACGCGGCGCAGAAGTTCCTGCGCCTGGCGGTGGGGACGAACAACATCGACAGCTGCAACAGAACCTGACACGCCCCCAGCGTCGTCGGTCTGGCGACGGTCTTCGGAGCAGGTGGCAGCACCTCGAGCTTTCGCGAAGCCGAGGAGACGGACGTCATTTTCCTCTGGGGCTCGAACGCGCGCGAAGCCCACCCCATCTACTTCCACCACGTCCTCAAGGGCGTGCACAAAGGCGCCAGGCTCTTCGTCGTCGACCCGCGCCGCACCACCAGCGCCGAGTGGGCTGACGGCTTCGCGCAGCTCCACGTGGGCAGCGACATCTCGCTCGCCAACGGCATCGGGAAGGTCATCCTCGACGAGGGGCTTCAGAACCAAGCGTTCATCCAGAACGCCACCGAGAACTTCGAGGCCTACCGCGCGACGGTGGCGAAGTACCCGCTGGAGCGCGTGGAGCGCGAGACCGGAGTCCCGAAGGAGCTCATCCGCGCCATGGCCCGCGACTTCGCCAAGGCCGACCGCGCGATGATCTGCTGGACGCTGGGCATCACCGAGCACCACAACGCCGTCGACAACGTCTTCTCGCTCATCAACCTCGCGCTCTTGTGCGGGCACGTGGGCAAGTGGGGCTCGGGGCTCAACCCCCTGCGCGGCCAGAACAACGTGCAGGGCGGCGGCGACATGGGCGCGCTGCCCCAGAAGCTCCCCGGCTTCTTCGACGTCGAGGACGCGGCCAATCGCGCGCGCTGCGAGAAGGTGTGGGGCCGGCCGATTCCGCCCAAGAAGGGCTGGACGCTCACCCAGATGTTCGAGGCGATGGACCACGGCGAGCTCACCGCGCTCTACGTCATCGGCGAGAACCCGGCGCAGTCCGAGGCCGACGTGGGGGCGACGCGGAAGCGCCTCGGCGGCCTGGGCTTCATGCTGGTGCAGGACATCGTGCTCACCAGGACCGCGGAGCTGGCGCACGTGGTGCTCCCGGCCTCGGCGAGCTGGTGCGAGGGCGAGGGCACGGTGACCAATTCCGAGCGGCGCGTGCAGCGCGTGCGCAAGGCGCTCGACCCGCCGGGCGAGGCGAAGGACGACCTCTTCATCATCGGCGAGCTGTCGAAGCGGCTCGGCTACGACCTGGGGCCCGTCGACGCGGCGTCCCTGTGGAACGAGCTGCGCCGCGTCTCGCCGATTCACGCCGGCATGAGCTACGAGAAGCTGGAGCAGCACGGCGGCATTCAGTGGCCGTGCGTCGACGAGGCGGACCTGGGCACGCCCTTCCTGCACGCGCGCCTGTGGAAGACGCCGGTCGAGGGGCCGCGCGCGCGGTTCTACCCGGCGGAGCACGAGGGGCCGGTGGAGGAGCTGACCGCCGAGTTCCCGCTGCGCCTCACCACCGGGCGGCGGCTCGACTCGTACAACACCGGCGTGGCCACCAGCGCGCTCGAGTCACCCACCCGGCTCGGTGAGACCATCGATCTCAACCCCCAGGACGCGCAGCGGCTCGGCGTCGTCGAGGGCGAGCGGGTGCGCGTGGTCTCGCGGCGCGGCGCGGTGGAGGCGCCGGTGCGCTTCGACGACGGCCTCCCGCCGGGCCTCGCCTTCATGACGCTGCACTTCCCCGATCAGGTCGACACCAACCTCCTCACCATCGACGCGACGGACCCCAAGGCCGGCACCGCCGAGTACAAGGCCGCCGCCATTCGCGTCGAGAAGCTCTCCTGAGCCGAGCGCCATGGACCTCAAATTCCTGAAGGACGAGCCGAGCCACCTGGAGCGCCTCGCGGTGGATCGGGTGCTCGGCCCCGAGGCGCAGGACGCGCCGCCGGTGGGCTACCGGGAGGCGAAGGCGCGGCGCACGCTGCTGCTGCCGGCCCTGCACGCGCTGCAGTCGCGGGTGGGCTGGGTGAGCCGCGGGGGCCTGGCCTACGTCTCGCGGCGGCTCGCGGTCGCTCCGGCGGAGGCCTTCGGCGTGGCGAGCTTCTACGCCCTGTTCTCGCTCGCCGAGCGGCCGGCGGCGTTCGCGCACGTGTGCGACGACGTGGCCTGCCACGCGGCCGGCGCGGAGGGCGTGTGCGCGGAGCTGGAGCAGGAGCTCGGCCCCGCGGCCCACGGGCACTCGAAGACGGGCGGGCGCGAGGCGCACGGCGGCTCGTGGGCGAAAAGCCCCTGCCTGGGCTTGTGCGAGCAGGCGCCGGCGGCGCTGGTGACGCGGGCGGGAGATCCGTCGAGCGAGGTGTCGTTCGGCGGCGCGACGGCGGCGCGGGTGGCCTCGGTGCTGAAGGGCGGGGCGCCGCCGTGGGTGACGCCGCACGTGGGCGGACTGGGTCCCCGGCGGCTGCTCGAGCGGGTGAACGTGGTCGATCCGACCAGCCTCGACGAGTACCGCGCGCACGGCGGCTACGAGGCGCTGCGGAAGGCCATCGAGCTCGGGCCGGAGCTGGTGATTCGCGAGGTGACGACCGCGATGCTGGTGGGCCGCGGCGGCGCGGCGTTCCCCACGGGCCGCAAATGGGAGGCGGTGGCGAAGGCGCCGGTGCGCCCGCACTTCGTGGTGTGCAACGCCGACGAGTCCGAGCCGGGCACGTTCAAGGATCGCGTGCTCATCGAGGGCGATCCGTTCGCGCTGGTGGAGGCGATGACGGTGGCCGGCCTCGCGACGGGCTCCGAGCGCGGGTACGTCTACTTGCGCGGGGAGTACCCCTTGGCGTGGGAGCGGCTCTCGGGCGCCATCGCGGCGGCCCGCTCGCGCGGGCTCCTCGGCCACGACGTGATGGGGAAGGGCGTGCGCTTCGACCTGGAGCTGCGGAAGGGCGCGGGCGCGTACATCTGCGGCGAGGAGACGGCGCTGTTCGCCTCCATCGAGGGCTTCCGCGGCGAGCCGCGCACCAAGCCGCCGTTCCCCGTGCAGTCGGGGTTGTTCGGCAAGCCCACCGCCATCAACAACGTGGAGACGCTCATCGCCACCCTGGACATCGTGAAGCACGGCGCGGCGGCCTACGCCTCGGTGGGCACCAGCGGCTCGCCGGGGACGAAGCTGTTCTGCGTGAGCGGGAAGGTGCGAAAGGGCGGGGTGTACGAGGTGCCCTTCGGCACGACCCTGGGCGCCCTGCTCGAGCTCGCCGGCGGGACGGAGCGGAAGGTGAAGGCGATTCTCCTCGGCGGCGCGGCGGGGACCTTCGTCACGCCGGAGCAGCTCGACCTGAAGCTCTCCTTCGAGGACACGCGCAAGGCGGGGACGACGCTGGGCTCGGGCGTGGTGCTGGTGCTCGACGACACCGTGTCGCTGTGGCCGATTCTCAAGCGCATCGCGGCGTTCTTCCGCGACGAGTCGTGCGGCCAGTGCGTGCCCTGTCGCGTGGGCACGGTGCGGCAGGAGGAGCTGCTCACCCGGCTCTCGAACGGCGCGTCCGCGGCCGAGGAGCTGAAGCTCTTCGCCGAGCTCTCTCAGGCCATGCGCGACGCCAGCATCTGCGGGCTCGGGCAGACGGCGACGAGCGCCATCGAGTCGGCCCTGACGCGGCTGGTCCCGGGAGGCGCCCGATGAGCGAGCGCATGGTGGAGCTGACCGT
Source organism: Archangiaceae bacterium (assembly GCA_037443525.1). Taxonomy (GTDB): domain Bacteria; phylum Myxococcota; class Myxococcia; order Myxococcales; family Myxococcaceae; genus JBBIOE01. The sequence continues at coordinate 44,129 of JBBIOE010000012.1, forward strand.
CGACGGGAAGAAGGTGTCGGTGCCCGAGGGCTCGACGCTGCTCGAGGCCTGCCGGCGCCTGGCCATCGAGGTGCCCACCTTGTGCTGGGCGGAGAACCTCACGCCGGTGAACGTGTGCCGCATCTGCGTGGTGGAGCTGGAGGGCGCGCGGACCCTGGTGCCCTCGTGCTCGCGCAAGGCTGAGTCCGGCATGGTGGTGAAGACCGACTCCGAGCGCGTGCGGCTCTCGCGGAAGTTGGTGTTGGAGCTGTTGGGCTCGTCGGTGGACATGTCCTTGTCCCCGGTCTTCAGCGAGTGGTCGAAGAGGTACGGCGCGGATCCGGCGCGCTTCGGGCCGAAGGGGCCGCCGGACGAGCTGCGCGACGCCCACGCCTGCGGGCACCACCACCCGACGGACGGGAAGACCGCGGCGACGGTGGCGCAGCCGGTGAAGGTCGACAACGAGCTCTTCGTCCGCGACTACGAGAAGTGCATGCTCTGCTACAAGTGCGTCGAGGCTTGCGGGAGCGACGCGCAGAACACCTTCGCCATCGCGGTGGCGGGGCGCGGGTTCGACGGGCGCATCTCCACGGAGCTGAACGTCTCGCTGCCGGACTCGGCGTGCGTGTTCTGCGGCAACTGCATCGGGGTCTGCCCCACCGGCGCGTTGCAGTTCAAGGTCGAGCACGACAAGCGCGAGGACGGGAGCTGGGACGAGTCGAAGCAGACCGTCACCGACACCATCTGCCACTACTGCGGCGTGGGGTGCACGCTGAGTCTTCGGGTGCAGGACAACCAGATCGTCCGGGTGACCTCGCCGGCGGATTCGGCGGTGACCGGCGGGCAGCTCTGCATCAAGGGCCGGTTCGGGTGGGCGTTCGTGCAGCGGAAGTAGCGGTCACCAGGCGAAGCCGACGGCCACCGTCGGGGCGATGAGCGCGGCGCCGATCAGGAGCCAGTGCCCGTGGAGCCGCGCCAGCACAGCGGGTCGGACCGTTCCGCTGCCGAGCTCCGCGCCGAGCTCGAGGGTCGCGGATGGGCCGAAGAAGAAGCCGACCATGTCTCTGTCGACCGTCGCCAGCGAGGCGCCGAACCCGAGGAGCGCTTTCGCGAAGAAGAGCTCCCCGAGGCGAGCGCGAAGGCCCAGGGAGGCCACCAGATCGGGGCCGCCCAACCAGCCGCCTGGGCCTGGGAGGGGCAGTGAGCTGCGAAGTTGAAGGACCCCTGCGATGGGGCGCTGCGTGTCCCCGACGCGGAGCCCCACCGCGACGTCGAGAGCCGACCAGGAGTAATTGCCCAGCTCGACGACTGGGCCGGCGCCGACCGACGCGTCGACCGCCAGCCTCCAGGCGGACGGTTCCTCCTCGTCCTTCGCCCAGGCGTTCACGTCGCTGGCGAGCGCGGTCGCCGGCATCACGGCTGCCGCCAAGGCGATCATCACGAACCTCGGACGGCGTGGTCTCATCGGAGCTCCCCCAGTTGATCGGCCTGGTCGAACAGCCGGGCATCTCAGCACCGGTCCTCGGGGCGCCCAATCTCCTTCGCGCTTCCCCCCCGGCCCTGAAACGGCGTACAGCCCCCCCATGACCTCCGCCGCGCCCAAGGGCGGCTTCGACGCGTTCGCGCTCAAGCCGGACATCCTCACCGTCCTGAAGGAGCTCGGCTACGAAGAGCCCACGCCGATCCAGAAGGCCTGCATCCCTCCGATGCTCGAGGGGAAGGACGTCTTGGGTCAGGCGGCGACGGGCACCGGCAAGACCGCGGCCTTCGCGCTGCCCATCGTTCAGCGGCTCGAGCCACACGGGAACCGGCCGTTCGAGACGCAGGCCCTGGTGCTCGTGCCCACCCGCGAGCTCGCGATGCAGGTCGCCGAGGCGGTCGATCGCTATGGCCTCAAGCTCGGCGTGCGCGTGCTCCCGATGTACGGCGGTCAGGAGTTCCACCACCAGGTCGCGCCGCTCAAGAAGGGCGTCGACGTCGTCGTGGCCACGCCCGGCCGCGCGCTCGACCACATCCGCAGGAAGACGCTCAAGCTCGCCCACGCCCGCTTCGTGGTGCTCGACGAGGCCGACGAGATGCTCGACATGGGCTTCGCCGAGGACCTCGAGTCCATCCTCAAGGAGACGCCGGAGAAGGTGCAGACCGCGCTGTTCTCCGCGACCCTGCCCGCGCGCATCGTGAAGATCGCCGAGCAGCACCTCGAGGACCCGGTGCGCGTCACCATCGCGCCCAAGAGCGCCGAGGCCGGCACGCTCCCGAACATTCGCCAGGCCGCGTACATCGTGCCCAAGGGCATGAAGCAGGCGGCGCTGTTGCGCGTGCTCGAGGTCGAGCGCCCGGAGCGCGCGCTCGTCTTCTGCCGCACCCGCCTCGACGTCGACGATCTCACCGTGGCCCTCAACGGGCTCGGCCAGGGCGCGGCCGCGCTCCACGGCGGCATGAACCAGGAGCAGCGCGACGCGGTGCTCGGTCGCTTCAAGGGCGGTGAGCTCAGGCTGCTCGTCGCGACCGACGTCGCCGCGCGCGGCCTGCACGTCGACGGGCTCTCGCACGTGGTGAACTTCGACCTCCCGGTCTCTCCGGAGCCGTACGTCCATCGCATCGGCCGCACGGGCCGCGCGGGCACCGCCGGCGTGGCGCTCAGCTTCTTGGAGCCCCGCGAGCGGCGGCTGCTCGAGAACATCGAGCGCACCACCAAGAAGAAGATCCCCATCGAGGCCGTGCCGTCGCCGGACAAGCTGGTGCTGTTGCGCCAGCAGTCGGTCGCGACGGTGGTGAAGGACCTGCTCGGCCGGAAGAACGAGGCGTTCGAGGTGCTGGCGAAGTCGCTCACCTCCGACGAGGTGCCGATGGAGCGCGTGGCCGCGGCGGCGCTGCTCGCGCTGCAGCAGCGGCTCTTCCCGCCACAGGCGAGCGACGACGAGGAGTTCCCTTCCGCCGACACGCGCGGCGGTGGCAAGTCGCAGGGCCGCTTCGACCAGGCGCGGGGACCGTCGAAGGGCGGGCGCTTCGAGCGCGGCCCCAGCCGTGGGCCCTCGAGCGAGCGGCCGCGCTTCGATCGCGGCGCGGCGCCGGGCCGCTCCGATCGCTACCAGGCCGGAGACGTGCGCGGCGCCGGTCGCCCCTCTCGCTTCGACCGCGGTGGAGGCGCGCCGGACTCCGAGCCGACGGCGCCGAACACGCGCGTGCGGCGCTACGACGACGCCAAGGCGCAGGGCGGCCACAAGAAGTTCGGTGAGCCTCCGCACGCCAGGTTCCGCCGCACCGACGACGCGTCGGAGCACGGGCCGACGCCGTCCAGCCCGCGCGCGGGCGGGGCGACGACGTGGCTCTTCCTCACCCTCGGCGAGCGGGCGGGCGTGCGGCCGCAGGACGTGGTCGGCGCCATCGCCAACGAGGCCGCCGTCTCCTCGCGCGTCATCGGCGACATCCGCATCGGGCCCGAGGGCTCGCGGGTCGAGGTGCCGGCGGCGATGGCGAGCAAGATCATCGACGCGCTCTCGAAGACCACGCTGCGCGGGCGCCGCTTCAAGATCGACTTCGATCGCTCGCGCGGGGTCGGACGCCCGCCGGGGAAGAAGCCGCACGCGGGCCAGCGCGGCGAGTGAGCGCGGTCGGCTGACGCACCCTCCAGAGACGACGAACCCGGCGGCACCGTACTGGCGCTCGCCGGGTCGTGATGTTCGGCACCCTTCGACTCCGATCGGGGTGAACGGAAGCTCAGCTCTGCTTCGCCGCTTCCCACAGCGGCGCCGACTCCGTGGCGTCGACGAACCGGCAGTGGTGGCCGTACAGCGAGCCCTTCTTCGACGTGGAGAGAATCTCCACCCGCGCCACGTGCGAGCCGTAGTGCACGTGCGCGTACTTCTGCTCCATGCGCTCCGGCAGCAGGAACAGCGCGCCACCCTTCGACAGATCGCCCTTCACCTCGACCCACGCGTTGTTCACCAGCACGTTGTAGGTCATCACCTGGCGGCGGCTCTTGCGCGACATCGCGCGGCCACCCTCGGGCAGCTCGGCCGGCGGCCAGTTCGGATCGGGGATGAAGCCCTGGTGCACCCCGTACGACGGCGAGAACTTCTCCGAGGCCCGGTCCTTGGTGCGGCGGGAGATGGCGGAGGACTGCGCGGCGCTGCTGAAGACGTCGGACATGGCGGGCTCCTGGTTCGGTTCTGAACGGCCTTCTGCCCCTGGCGCCCCGTGTGCGTCAATGTGGGGCGAGCGGCGGCCTGATGCCACATATCAGGAGCCGCCATCGAGACCTCCTGCGACTTCAGTGCCGGTGATGGGCGAGCGCCTCGGCCCAGGAGACCAAGGTGAGCCCACGCTCCCGCAAAGCCGCGCGGGCCTCGGGCGCACAAAACGTCGCCAGCTCCACCTCGCGTTGCGCGCCGTAGCCGCTGGCCACCGCGACCGGCGCGTAGCCGGGGTGGCACATCAGCTCCACCAGGCCGTCCGCCGGCAGCGCGTCGAGGTGCGCGAGGAAGCGCGCCAGCGTCCAGTACGCGTCGCCGCCCGCGTCGCCGAGGAAGACGTCGTTGGTGCGCACGCCCTCCGCGCGAAGCCGCGAGCGCATCGCGTCGTCGATGGAGCGCACCGCCAGGCTCCGCGCCCGCGCCGCGCGGACGAGCCCCTCGAGCACGCTCGGGTGCCGGTGCAGGTGCTTGTGCACGTCGACGTGGGTGGGCGGTCGCCCGAGCAGCGCGGTGAAGCGCTCCACCTGCGCCAGCGCCTCCGCCTCCACGAAGCTCGCTGCAAGCGCGCCGGCCTCGGCCTCGACGAAGCGCCGGCCCGGCTGGGAGACCGACTCGAACCGCGCCAGCTCCAGGTGCAGGCCCACCGAGAGCCCGCTCGCGCGCGCCGCGGCCTCTTCGCTGAACGGCGTGTTCACCATCATCGTGGTCGACGACACCACGCCCTCTCGCACCGACCTCTCGATGCCCGCCGTCACGCGCGGCTCGTAGCCGAAGTCGTCGGCGTTCAAGACCAGGGCGCGGCTCACGGCGCGCACTTCTTCGCCAGGGCGGCGCCCTCTTTGCCGAAGCGCTGCTCGAGGCGCTTCCTCACCCCGTCGAGCCTGGGGCTCTCCTGCTGCTTCTCCAGCTCGCACCACGCCTCGAGGGGCCGCGAGTCCAGACCCGCCAGCGCGTCGGCCTGCTCGTAGGCCTTGCGCGCGCCCTCCACGTCGCCCTTCTGGTACAGCGCCGCGCCCAGGTAGTAGTGGGCGACCATCGAGTCGGGCCTGGCCTTCGCCGCGCTGGTGAGGAGCCTCAGCGCCTCGGGGTACTGCTCCTTCCGGAACTTCACGAAGCCGAGCTCGGCCAGGGCCTCGGGGTCCTTCTGCTGCTTCACCACCGGCTCGAGCACGCGCGCGGCGTCGTCGAGGCGCGCGGCCTGGGAGAGCAGCCTGCCGAGCCGCACCGTCACCCGCACGTCGTCGGGCTTCTTCTGGTGCGCCCGCTCCAGGGCCTCCACCGCGCCCGGCGCGTCACCTTGGATTTCGCGGAGCTCGGCCAGCACCAGGTCCGGCCGCGCGTCGGTGGCCGACAGCGCCGCCGCCGCCTTCACCGCGCCCTCCGCGCGCTTGCCCAGGCGCAGCGCCATCGCCGCGCGCGCCTCGAGGAGCTTGGGCTCCATCGCCTGGGGCGAGCGCTTCGCCCAGTCCTCGGCGAAGGAGAGCGCGCGGTCCCAGTCCTTCGCGCTGGCGAGGAGCTCCGCCGCGCCATCGAGCTGCTCCCCCGTCGCGTCGGAGAGCTCCACCAGCTCCGCCGCGGTCTTCGCCGCGCTCGCCGCGTCCGTCTGGCGCTTCGCCTCGGCCCAGACCTCGGCCGCCGGCTTCGGGCGCATCGCCGAGAGCCAGATTCCTCCCGCCGCCAGCGCGATCAGCGCGAGCCCGCCGGCGAACACCACCACGCTCCGGTTGGGCGCCTTCGCGGGCGCGGTGGACGGCGACATCGGCCTTGGGGCCGGCGCCGGCCGACCGGGCAGGGTGTCGCTGCGGACGAACGCCGGCACGTGCTCGGTCGGCGCGGGCGACGGCTCGTGCGCCCCCACCCTCAGCGTCGTGGAGGGCGTGGTGCGGGCGAACGCCATGGGGTCGGCGCGCAGCGCGTCGCGGCCCGGCTGCGAGGGATCGATGGCGCGGGCCGTGGCGAGCGCCTTCTGCCGCTCGTCGGCCTCGGCGGGGAACTGCGCGCGGACGTAGGCGCCCAGCTCGTCCGAGGTGGCGACGTCGCCGCCGACGCTCGCGAGCAGGGCCTCCACCAGCTCCTCGAGCGACTGGTAGCGCTCGGCCGGCTCCTTGCGCAGGGCCTTCATCACCACCGCCTCGAGCGCTCTCGGCACCGCCGGATCGTGGGTGCTGGGCGGCGCGGGCTCGGTCACCGCGATCTTCTTCAAGACCTCCTCCACCGTCATGCCGGTGAAGGGCCGCCGCCCGCACAGCTGCTCGTACAGCATCACCCCCGCCGCGAAGAGGTCGGCGCGCGAGTCCACCGGCCGGCCCAGCACCATCTCCGGCGACATGTAGAAGAACTTCCCCTTGAGGATGCCCGGCTCGGTGCCGCTGCCCCAGGTCGCCGTGCGCGCGATGCCGAAGTCGATGACCTTCACCGCCCCGTCGAAGCCGACGTGTACGTTGTCGGGCGTGAAGTCGCGGTGCACCAGCGAGAGGAGCTGCCCGCTCTCGTCGCGGGCCTGGTGCGCCGAGCCCAGGCCCCGGCAGGCCTCGCAGAGGACGAAGAGCGAGATGCGGCTCGGCACCCGGCGCCCGTGCTCGGCGAGCCTGGCCCGCAGCTCCTCGAAGGACTTCCCCTCGAGCAGCTCCATGGCGATGAACGGCTCCAGGCCCACCTGCCCGAGCTCGAGGATGCCCACCACGTTCGGGTGGTGGATCTGCGAGGTGATGCGCGCCTCGTTGAGGAACATGCGCACGATGGCCGGCGTCTTCGCGTGGTGCGGCAACAGCCGCTTCACCGCCACCATCGGCCCGAGCGAGCCGTCGTCCCGCACCCGCCGCCCGGCGTAGACCTCCGCCATGCCGCCCGTCGCGATGCGTGAGGCCAGCCGATAGCTCCCAAACCAGGTGGGCTCGAGCACGAGGCCACGGAGTCTACGCCACGCTCGCCGCGTGGTCGCAGTTCTCACCCAGGGGCGCTAGAAACCCGCCTCATGGAACGGCTCCGATTCAACCTGAACGGGGAGTGGGTCGAGGAGTCCAGCCTCCCGCCCACCACGACGCTCTTGCGCTACCTGCGAGACGTCAGAGGACTCACCGGCACCAAGGAGGGCTGCGCCGAGGGGGACTGCGGCGCCTGCACCGTGGCGGTGGTGGAGAAGCAACCCTCGGGCGAGCCGGTCTACCGCGCGGTGAACGCCTGCCTGGTGCTGCTGCCCATGGTGCAGAACAAGCACGTGCTCACCGTGGAGGGCCTCGCGCGCGAGGGCTCCTTCCACCCGGCGCAGCTGGCGATGGCCGAGTCGCTCGCGAGCCAGTGCGGCTACTGCACCCCCGGCGTGGTGATGACGGTCTTCGAGGCCAGCCAGCGGAAGGATCTCGACGCGCCCTGGAAGCTCGACGATCAGCTCGCGGGCAACCTCTGCCGCTGCACCGGCTACCGCCCCATCCGCGACGCCGCCCGAGCCGTGGCCGGCCAGTGTACCTCTGACGCGTTCGCGAAGGCGCTCCCCGCCTCGAAGCCCGGCTCGATGGAGCTCTCCTACGAGGCGAAGGGGCAGCGCTACCTCACCCCCATCAGCTTCGAGGCCCTGTTCGACGCCCTCGACCAGCACCCCGACGCGCGCTTCGTCGCCGGCGGCACCGATCTCTCGCTCGAGGTGACCAAGCGCTACGCCGCGCCGCCCAAGCTCATCTCGCTGGAGGGCGTGGCCGAGCTGAAGGCGCTCACCGCCACCGCCGACGTCGTCCGCCTCGGCGCCACCGCCACCATCGCCGAGCTGGAGGCCTTCTGCGAGACGGCGCTCCCGCCGGTGCACCGCATGACCCGCTACTTCGGCGCGCGCCAGGTGAAGCACCGCGGCACCCTCGGCGGCAACCTCTGCAACGCCTCGCCCATCGGCGACATGGCGCCGGTGCTCCTGTCGCTGGACGCGACGGCGGTGCTGCGCTCCAAGAGCGGCGAGCGGCGGCTTCCGCTCGAGGACTTCTTCGTCGGCTACCGGAAGACGGCGCTGAAGGCGAAGGAGCTCCTCGCGGCCATCGAGGTGCCCCGCCTCGACCCCACCGCCCGCGCCCTCGCCTACAAGGTGTCGAAGCGGCGCGAGCTGGACATCTCCGCGGTGTCGGCGGGCCTCTTCGTGCAACTGGACGGCGAGGAGCGGGTGAAGACGGTGCGCCTGGCCTACGGCGGCATGGCGGCGACGCCCAAGCGCGCCCGCAAGGCCGAGGCGGCGCTGCTGGGCCGCGCCTGGACGCGCGAGAGCGTCGAGCTCGCCACCAAGGCCATGGAGGGCGACTTCGCGCCCATGACCGATCACCGCGGCTCGTCGGCGTGGCGAGCCCTGGTGGCGAAGAACCTGTTGCGCGGCTTCTTCGACGAGACGCAGGCGGTGCCGCAGCCGCCGCTCGCCTGGCGTCACGCCGCCACCGTGCAGCGCCCCGAGGAGGTGTCCCTTGGCTGACATGCCCCAGCTCTCGCGCCCCGTCGCGTCGCCGCTCCACCAGCCCCAGCTCCACGAGAGCGGCTACCGCCACGTCACCGGCGAGGCCCTCTACGTCGACGACCTGCCGGCGCCGAGGGGAATGCTCGTCGGCTGGTGCGTGGTCTCGCCGCACGCGCACGCGAAGCTCACCCGCTTCGATGCCGCCCGGGCGCGCGCGGTGCCGGGCGTGCACGCGGTGCTCTCGGCGAAGGACGTGCCCGGCCACAACGCCTGGGGGCCGGTCTTCCACGACGACCGCCTCTTCGCCGAGGGCGAGGTGCTGTACGTCGGGCAGGTGGTGGCGCTGGTGGTGGGCGAGTCCTACGAGGCCTGTCGCGCCGGCGCCGCGCTGGTGGAGATGGACTACGAGCCGCTCGAGGCGACACTCACCATCGACGAGGCCATCGAGAAGGACGAGTGGCTCAGTGAGCCGCACGTGCTGCAGCGGGGCGACGTGAAGCAGGCGCTCGCCGCCGCGCCGCACCGCTTCTCCGCCGAGCTGCGCACCGGCGCGCAGGACCACTTCTACCTGGAGACGCAGGTCGCGCTCGCCACCCCGGGCGAGGGGAAGACGATGCACGTCGCGTCGTCGACCCAGCACCCCTCGGAGGTGCAGGCCATCGTCGCCGAGGCCCTCGGCTGGTCGCGGCGGCAGGTGGTGGTGGACTGCCCGCGCATGGGCGGCGGCTTCGGCGGCAAGGAGACGCAGGCGGCCCCGTTCGCGGCCATGGCGGCCATCGCGGCGGTGAAGACCGGCCGGCCGGTGAAGGTGTGGCTCAACCGCGACCGCGACATGGAGACCACGGGGAAGCGGCACCCGTTCTTCCTGCGCTACGAGGTGGGCTTCGACGGCGAGGGGCACTTGCTCGCGCTCGATGGCCAGTTGGTGAGCGACGGCGGCTGCACCAGCGACCTGTCGCGGGCCATTCTCGATCGCGCGCTCTTCCACTCCGACAACTCGTACTTCCTGCCCCACGTGCGGCTCGAGGGGCGGGTGGCGAAGACGAACACGCCGTCGAACACCGCCTTCCGCGGCTTCGGCGGGCCGCAGGGCATGGTGCTGGTGGAGGACGCGCTCTCGCGCATCGCGGAGCGGCTCTCGCTCGAGCCGGCCGAGGTGCGGGCGAAGAACTTCTACGGCGACGCGCCCAGGAACCTGACGCCTTACCACCAGGAGGTGAAGGACAACCGCCTCCCGAGGCTGTGGAGCGAGCTGTTGGCGTCGTCGGACTACGCGGCGCGGCGGAAGGAGCTCGAGGCGTTCAACGCGAGCCACCAGTGGGCCAAGCGCGGCCTCGCCATCACGCCGGTGAAGTTCGGCATCAGCTTCACCACCAGCTTCTTGAACCAGGCCGGCGCGCTGGTGCTCTGGTACGGCGACGGCACGGTGCAGGTGAACCACGGCGGCACCGAGATGGGGCAGGGGCTGCACACCAAGATGATGGCCATCGCGGCGCACGAGCTGGGCGCGCGGCTGGAGTCGATTCGGGTGATGCACACCGCCACCGACAAGGTGCCGAACACCTCGGCCACCGCGGCGTCGAGCGGCTCCGACTTGAACGGCCAGGCGGTGAAGCAGGCCTGCGAGACCCTGCGCGCGCGGGTGCGGCCGATCGCGGCGAAGTTGCTCGGGCTCTCGGAGGCCGAGGCGTCGGGCGTCGTGTTCGAGGGCGGCTTCGCCTTCGACGGGCGCGAGCCGTCGCGGGCGGTAGCGCTCTCGGAGGTGACGGCGGCGGCGGTGCTGGCGCAGGTGCAGCTGTCGGCCACCGGCTACTACCGCACGCCGGACATCACCTACGACGCCAAGACCGGGCGGGGACACCCGTTCCACTACTTCGCCTACGGCGCGGCGGTGTCGGAGGTGGAGGTGAGCGGGCTGACCGGCGAGCACCGGCTTCGCCGCGTGGACATCCTGCACGACGTCGGCGACTCGCTCGTGCCCACGGTGGACCGCGGGCAGGTGGAGGGCGGCTTCATCCAGGGCGTGGGCTGGCTCACCTGCGAGGAGGTGCTCATCGACCAGAAGGGCGTCTTGAAGACGCACTCGCCGGACACGTACAAGATCCCCGCGGCCGGCGACGCGCCCCAGGACTTCCGGGTGAAGCTCCTCGAGCGCGCGCCGCAGCCCGAGGTGATTCACGGCAGCAAGGCGGTGGGTGAGCCGCCGTTCATGCTCGCGCTCTCGGTGGTGGCGGCGCTGCGCCACGCGGTGAGCGCGTTCGGGCCGAAGGGGCACGAGGTGAGGCTGGCCCTGCCCGCGACGCCCGAGGCGATCTTGTGGGCGGTGGAGGACGCGAGGAAGGCGAGCTGAGCCCTCCCGCTCACCCTGAGCGGAGTTGAAGGGTGCCGAACATCGAGGCGGTGCGAACGAGGTGCGCCGCCGTGGCGATGCGCTTGCACCCGGTTCTCTGTCCAGAGCCAGCATGGGAGTCCCGCGAGCGCCAGCGTTCGGAGTCGTCGCAGCCGCTGCGCTGTGGGCGCACGAAGCCCGCGCCGACGAGCACGCGCTCCGGCTTCTTCCCGAGCCTCTCGGGCTCCGCGTCGGTGCTGCGCTCGCATGGCCCCTTCGCCATCGGCATGGGCGTTCGCGTGAGCGCTCTTCGACTCGGCCCTTCTCCGCCGGATTCTAGGGAGGCCCGCTTCGCGCCGCCCTGGCCTCGCACAGAGGAGCTGGGGCTCGGATGGGCACGAGCGAGGGGGCTGCGAGTTCGGCTACGCTCGCCGCACCCGAGAGTCACGCAGGCTCTCTGAGAAGCGGGGGGCTCCCATGCTGGGGTTCGCGGTGATGGTTCTGGTGGCGGGCGCAGCGCCGCTGGCGTCGAAGGAGCCGGCCGAGGTGAGGCTGGAGGCGGTCAGGAGCCCTCTCGGGTTCGAGCTGACGCTGCCGCGCGGCTTCGTCGAGCTGTCCGGCCAGGGAAGCGGGGTCATGCAGCACACCTGGGTGCGCAACACCGAGACGCCAGAGTTCACGCTCATCGGGGTGCAGCCCTACCGAAGCGTCATCGGCCGCGAGTGCGCGCCGCCCGAGCAGTACAGGAAGGCCGGGATGGAGCCGTTTGCGGCCACGTGGCAGGGAATGCCCGTGTGCGGAGTCCGCGGCGAAAAGGAGATGAAGGGCAAGACATTCCTCGACCTCTACGTCGAGCTCCCGCTGACGCCGAAGGCCATCGCCGTTCACGTCCTGGGGTACCCGGACCATGAGCAGCAGCTGAAGGCGGTCCTCGGCGAAGTCCTTGGACATCTCCTGGCCGAGACGAGCTGGCGAATCACTTTCGGCTGCTTCACCGTCGACGTTCCGGAAACATGGGCGCGGCACACGTCATCGCCTCCCGGCCAAGCTCTCCTGTCGCTCCGGGAGCCGCTCCAGGTCGAGGGCAAGCCGTACCGGCCGACGTTCCGGATTTCGACGTTCCAGGCCGAGCCGCAGCCACTCGAGCGGGCGGAGGCCGACGCCGTCGCCGCCGCCAAGAAGGGCGGCGCGCAGGAACTCACGACGAAGCGGCTTCAGGTCGCCGGCAAGCCAGCGTCGGAGCTGCGGTTCGTGAAGGTCGAGGACGGGGTGGCGATTCGGAACCGCATCGTCCTTGTCCCCGAGAACGGTGCGATGCACCTGTTGACGCTGAGCGCCCTCGGCGCCGCGTTTCCTGCCGTGGCCCCGGCGGGGGATGCTCTGCTCGCATCCGCTCGGTTCACGTGCAGGCCGTGAAGGAACTCCAACCCGCCTCCCTGAAAGCTGGCGCGCGAGGAGAGGACGGGCGAACCGAGGGGAGGCGCGAGCGTCACGGGGCTGAGAGCCTACCGTGAACGCGGACCTCCACGCCGCCGAGGCGGGCGAGTGCCGGTGCGAGAGAGAGAGAGCGAGGCCAGAAGGGAAGGGGACGAGGAAGCGGAATTCCGGCCTTGGACCGTCAACGCCTCCGCCACGAACGGAGCCGTACGAAGTGTGTGGCACCTGATCTGGGCCTGACGCGGCGTTGCGAGGGGACGTTGCGAAAGCGGGAGCCGCCGCCTACGCCCCTCGCCGCGCGACTGACTCGAGCTTGTCTGCCGCCCGCGCTGCTCCGTCGGTGCGCATGCGCCCAGCGAGCGACCGCGCGCGTTCGCGCACCGCCGCGTCGCCGCATGCCCTCAGCGCGTCGGCGAGCGACTCCGCGCTGAGCCGCGCCTTCGGAAGAGGCTTGGGGCCCACCCCCAATTCCTCGATGCGTCGGGCCCAGTAGAACTGGTCCACCATCTGTGGCACCACGACCTGCGGCACGCCCGCTCGGGCAGCTGCATGAGTCGTGCCCGCTCCGCCGTGGTGCACGATGGCGCTCAGGCGAGGGAAGAGCGCCGGGTGCGCGATGTCGTCGACGGTGATCACGTCGTCGCCCACCGCCGAGAGCCGGGCCCACCCTGCACCGAGCACCAGTCGGGTGCCGGCTGCGCGTGCGGCGGCCAGCACGAGCTTGCTCGTGGGCTCAGCCCGCTGGTCCGCCATGCTCCCGAAGCCGACGAAGACCGGCGGCGGCCCGGCGGCGAGGAAAGCTTCGAGCGCCGGCGGCAGCGGGCGGCCATCGTCGAGCACGAACGCCCCGGCCGCGTCGAGACTCTCGGTTCCGATCAGCGCCGGGTCGACGCCGAACATCTGCCGATCGGTCACGAAGTGACGCCAGGCAGAGCGCACCGGCGCGAGGCCCCGAGACCGGCGGCCGGTGTTGAGCGGCTGAAGGACGAGCCAGTCCCACAACCAAGCATCGACCCGCCAGAGCAGTCGGTTGAGCCAGCCGCGGGACGAGAGCCCTGTGACGGGTATGAACCCGGCATAAGGCCCCTCGGGCGCTCCCGCGCTCAGCGGCGAATAGGCGATGCGCTGATAGGGGACGCGGGCCTGCTCTCCCAGCGATGGGCCCGCCAACACCAGCCCGGCGCCGACGACGACGTCCGCCCACGCGAACGCCGGGGCGAGCGTCTCGAATTGGTCGGCCGCGTCCTGGCGTACCCCGCGAACGAAGCCGCGCAGCCCCTGACTCGGACGGCGCTGGAGCTCGGGCTGGCCGGTGAGGCCGTAGAGGTCGAAGCCCGCGGGCGTGAACGACAGACCGTGGCGCTCGACGAAGGCGCGAAAACTGGCCGGCGCGAACACCCGTGTCTCGTGGCCGCGCCCCGTGAGCGCTTGCCCCAGTGCGAGCAGGGGCTGCACGTCGCCCCGCGATCCGATTCCGATGAGGGCCACTCTCATGCGTGCTCCACGCAGCGGTGGTGTGCAGGACTCAGATCAACGTCGAGCAACCGGCATCCTCGAGTCGATCGCGTCAGAGCTTCGGTTTGCGGGGACCGTCGTGTCAACGCGGAGGAGCTGCCGAGGCGCACTGCGGCCGCGAAGCGCGCGAGCCAGGGCAGCGCATGCCGGTCGCCCGACCTCGGATGGCTCTCAGGTGTGCAAGTGTCCGAGCAGCTCGCCGCCGGGCGAGTCAGGGGGGCACGCATGGCCGGCTCATTCCACCCATCACCGGCTCCCCCACCGCCGCACCTGTCGCCGCTGGGAGCGCTCTTCGTGAACTACATCCGCTTCCTGCTCGGCGGGCTGCCGACGGACGTGGAGAACGGCCTGGTCGAGCTGGCGCCGAGGCTGCAGCGCCGCTTCAAGACCCAGGCCGGTCACTGGAAAAGAGTGATGCAGGAAGTGCTTCACCTCTCGCCGACCATCGAGGTCGCCATCTTCGACCCGTCGTACGCGACCCTAGGGCGGAGGGGAGGCGCGAGCGTCCCGGGGCTGAGAACCTACCGTGAACGAGGACCTCCGCGCCGCCGAGGCGGACGAGTGCCGGTGCACGAGAGAGCGCGAGGCCAGAAGGGAAGGGGCGAACTGCTCAGGCGCCGAGGGCGAGGGCGAGCTGGGGCCCGGGCCTGGGGCGAGCGAGCGCCCGGGACGGGATCCTTCGCGGATCCACCGTTCACCCTGAGCGCAGTCGAAGGGTGCCGAGTACCGCGAACTGAGCGCGGCGTCCTTCGACGGGCTCCGGCTGGCCGTACGGGAGACGCGCTGGCGACGGCGGCGGTGCGTACGAGCTGCGCCGCCGTGGCGATGCCCTTGCACCCGGCTCTCTCTTCGGAGCCAGCATGGGCCCACCGCGAGCGCCAGCGCTTCTCGTCGCCGCAGCCGCTGCGCTGTGGGCGCTCGACGCCCGCGCTGGCGAGCACGAGCTCACCCTCGCCGAGGCCGTCGCCACCGCGCTCGAGCACCAACCGCAAATCCTTCGGAGCGAGGCCAACGTCGACGCCACCCGCGCGCGGACCGAGCAGGCGCGCTCCGGCTTCTTCCCGACCCTCTCCGGCACCGCGTCGGTGCTGCGCTCGCACGGCCCCTTCGCCACCAGCGCCACCGGCAACTTCCCCGCCTTCGGCGGCACGGGCACCACCGGGTCCTCCGCGGGGACGACCGGCGAGAGCGGCACCACCAACCGCTTCGTCCTCGGCCTCACCGCCAACCAGTGGCTGTGGGACTTCTCCGCCATTCCGCTGCTCCGCGCCGCGCACCGCGCCCTCGACGCCGAGCGCGCCACCGCCCGCGCCACCGCGCTGCAGGTGGTGCTCGACGTCCGCAGCGCCTTCTTCGCCGCGCGGACCCAGCGCGCGCTCGCCGAGGTGGCCGACGAGAACCTGGCGAACGTGCTCCGCCACCAGACCCAGATTCAGGGCCTGGTGCGCGCGGGCATCAACCCGGAAATCGATCTCGCCCACGCCCGCACCGAAGTCGCCAACGCCGAGGTCCAACAGCTCAACGCGCACAACGCCGTGGACATCTCGCTGGCTCGACTCGGGCAGGCCATGGGGCTCACCACGCCGCCGGCCAAGGTCGCCGACGAGGACCTCCCCGCGGTGGCCCGGGAGGACGAGCCCCTCGACGCGCTGGTGATCGAAGCCCTCGACCACCGCCCCGAGCTCGCCAGCCTGAACCTCCAGCGGCAGGCGCAGGAGCTCGCCGTGCGCTCGGTGGAAGGCCGCTTCCTGCCCACGGTGACCGCCAACGGCTCGCTGCTGGACGTCGGTCGCGACGTGACGAAGATGGACCTCAACTGGGCCTTCGGCGCGGTGCTCTCGTGGCCCTTCTTCGAGGGCGGGCTCACCCTCGGCCAGGTCCACGAGCAGCAGGCGGCGGGGCGCGGGCTGGCCGCGCAGGAGGAGAACCAGGCGCTGCAGGCGCGCCTCGACGTCGAGACCGCCCAGAGGAACCTCGCCGCGCAGAAGAAGGTGGTGGTCGCCGCGGGCGAGGCGGTGAAGAACGCTCGGGAGCTGCTCACGCTGGCCGAGCGCCGCTACCAGGTCGGCCTCGGCAACGTCATCGAGCTCGGCGACGCCCAGGTTCTGTACACCACCGCGCGCGCCCAGGAGGTGCAGGCGCGGTTCGCGCTGGCCTCGGCGCGGGCGCAGCTCCTCGCGTCGCTGGGGAGGCCGCCGTGAGCCTCCCGTTCTTCCAGGACCTGACCACCGTTCAGGCCGAGCTCGTCGAAGCCTGCCGAACACCGAGGACTGAATTCGGCACCCTTCGACGAGCTCAGGGTGAACGGTTTGGGCAGGGGAGGCCGCCGTGAGCCTCCAGTTCCTCCAGGACCTGATCACCGTTCAGGCTGAGCTCGTCGAAGCCTGCCGAACACCGAGGACTGAATTCGGCACCCTTCGACGAGCTCAGGGTGAACGGTTTGGGCAGGGGAGGCCGTCGTGAGCCTCCTGCTCCTCCAGGACCTGACCGCCGTTCAGGCTGAGCGAGCTCAGAGACTGACAGTTTTTGAGCACGGGTGGTTGAGGCCCGCACGGGTTCGTGATCTGCCTGTCCGTGGAGGCAGGCATGAGCAAGACCCAAGGACTTCGGCTTCGCCGGCCGGCGCGGCAGCAG
>JBBIOE010000013.1:0-60350 GCA_037443525.1 Archangiaceae bacterium
TGTCCCACGCGGTCTGGTACCGCTTGTCGCGGTCCTTCTCCAGCGCGCGCATGAGGATGTTCTCGACGCCCTCGGGGATGTCGGCCTTGAAGTAGCTCGGGGCGTAGATCTTCCCCTCGGTGATCGACTTGAGGATCGCGACCTCGGAGTCGCCGGTGAAGAGCTTGAAGCCGGTGAGCCACTCGTAGAGCACCGTGCCGAGCGAGAAGATGTCGCTCCGGCAGTCGAGGTGCTTGCCCAAGGCCTGCTCGGGCGACATGTAGGAGAGCTTGCCTTTGATCTCTCCGGCGCGCGTCTGCTCGATCTGGTTCGTCGCCTTGGCGATGCCGAAGTCGAGCACCTTCACCGTGCCGTCGAAGCTGACGAAGATGTTCTCGGGGGTGACGTCGCGGTGCACGATGTTGAGCGCGTGCCCGTAGAGATCGGTCTTCTGGTGGGCGTAGTAGAGCCCCTCGCAGACGCTGGAGGCGATCTTCAGCGCGTACACCATGGGGAAGGGAATCCCCAAGGTGTCGGCCTTCGGGATGATGCGACGCATGTCGCGCCCGAAGATGTACTCCATGGCGATGAAGTACGAGTCGCCGATCTTCCCGAGATCGTAGATCTGCACGATGTTCGGGTGGTTCAGCTGCGCGGCGAGCTTCGCCTCGTTGAGGAACATCTTCACGAAGTTCGCCTGCTTCGACAGATGCGGGCGAATGCGCTTGATGACGATGGTCTTCTCGAAGCCCTCGAGGCCGGCTTGGCGGGCGCTGAAGATCTCCGCCATGCCGCCGACGGCGATGCGATCGATCAGCGTGTACTTGCCGAAGCGGACGGGCTTCCGAGCTTCCTGGGCCATCGAGGGGCCGGACTGTAGCCTGAGGGCGGGCGGGCGCCTACTTGGGAAGCGGCCCGCCTACTTCAGGTACGACTCGATGGGCGGACAGGTGCAGACGAGCTTCCGATCTCCGAGCACGTTGTTGACGCGCCCCACCGCCGGCCAGAACTTGTGGGCCTTCACCCAGGGCAGCGGGAAGGCGGCGCGCTGGCGCGAGTAGCCGTGCTTCCACTCGTCGGAGGTGACGACCTCGGCGGTGTGCGGCGCGTGCTTGAGCGGGTTGTCGTCCTTGGCGAGCGTGCCCTTCTCGATCTCGGTGATCTCCGCGCGAATGGCGATCATCGCCTCGCAGAAGCGGTCGAGCTCGGCCTTGGGCTCCGACTCGGTGGGCTCGATCATCATCGTCGAGACGACCGGGAAGCTCACCGTCGGGGCGTGGAAGCCGTAGTCCATCAGCCGCTTGGCCACGTCCTCGACCTCGACGCCGCTCTGCCCCTTCATTTTGCGCATGTCGATGATGCACTCGTGCGCCACGCGGCCGTTCGCGCCGCGGTAGAGCACCGGGTACGACGACTCCAGGCGCTCGGCGACGTAGTTGGCGTTCAAGATCGCCATGCGGGTCGCGTTGGCCAGGCCCTCGGCCCCCATCATGCGGATGTACATCCACGAGATGAGGAGCACGCTCGGGCTGCCGAACGGCGCCGCCGACACCGGGCCGGTGCCCTTCTGGCCGCCGGTCTTCACCAAGGGGTGCGTGGGGAGGAAGTCGACCAGGTGCTTCGCCACGCCGATGGGGCCCATGCCGGGGCCGCCACCGCCGTGGGGGATGGCGAAGGTCTTGTGCAGGTTCAGGTGGCAGACGTCGGGGCCGAAGTCGCCCGGCCGGCAGAGGCCGACCTGCGCGTTCATGTTCGCGCCGTCCATGTAGACCTGGCCGCCGGCCGCGTGCACCTTCTCGCAGATGGTGGTGATGGCCTCCTCGAACACGCCGTGCGTCGAGGGGTAGGTGATCATCAGCGCGGCGAGCGCGTCCTTGTGCGCGGCGATCTTCGCGTCGAGATCGCCGACGTCGACGTTGCCGTGCTCGTCGGTCTTCACCACCACCACCTGGAAGCCGGCCATCACCGCCGACGCCGGGTTGGTGCCGTGCGCCGAGGCGGGGATCAGGCAGACGTTGCGGTGCCCCTGCCCGCGCGCCTCGTGGAACGCGCGAATGGTGAGCAGGCCGGCGTACTCACCCTGCGAGCCGGCGTTGGGCATCAGCGAGATGCCCGCGAAGCCGGTGATCTCCCCCAGCCAGGCCTCGAGGTTCTGGAAGACCTGCGCGTAGCCCTGCCACTGCTCCTTGGGCGCGAAGGGGTGGACGTTGCCGAACTCGGGCCAGGTCACCGGGTCCATCTCGCTGGTCGCGTTGAGCTTCATGGTGCAGGAGCCCAGCGGGATCATCGAGTGCGTCATCGAGAGGTCCTTGGCCTCGAGCGCGCGCACGTACCGGAGCATCTCGTGCTCGGTGTGGTGCGAGTTGAAGATCGGGTGCGTGAGGTAGGCCGACTTGCGGCGCAGCGCCTCGGGAACCACGCTGCCCTGGCTCGCGGGAGCGGCGAGCGCCTCCACGGTGGTGTCGACCTTCCGGCCGCCGGCGAACACGTGCAACAGGTCGACGACGTCGCTCGCGCGCGTGGTCTCGTCGAGCGAGACGCCCAGGTGCGTGGCGTCGACGCGGCGCAGGTTCATCTGCTTCGCGCGCGCGGCGGCCTCGATGCCGTCGGCCGTCTTGGCGTCGGTGACGATCACCGAGAGCGTGTCGAAGTACGCCTGGTGCTGGAGCTTGAAGCCGAGCCACGCGAGGCCGCCGGCGAGGGTGCGGGTGAGCGAGTGCACGCGGCTCGCGATGTCCTTGAGGCCCTTGGGCCCGTGGTACACGCCGTACATGCCGGCCATCACCGCCAGGAGCACCTGGGCGGTGCAGATGTTGCTGGTCGCCTTCTCGCGGCGGATGTGCTGCTCGCGGGTCTGCAGGGCCATGCGCAGCGCCGGCTTTCCGTTCGCGTCCTCGGAGACGCCGATGAGGCGGCCGGGCATGGAGCGCGCGAACTCGAGCTTCGTCGACATGTAGGCCGCGTGCGGGCCGCCGAAGCCCATGGGCACGCCGAAGCGCTGGGTGTTGCCGATGGCCACGTCGGCGCCGAGCTCGCCCGGAGGCGTGAGCAAGGTGAGCGACAAGAGGTCCGCCGCCATCACCACCACCGCGCCGTTGGCGTGGGCCTTCTCGATGAACGCCCGGTAGTCGTGCACGCCGCCGTCGGTGGCCGGGTACTGCACCAGCACGCCGAAGACCTTGTCCGTGAAGGTGAAGGTGGCGTGATCGCCGACGATGACCTTCCACCCCAGGGCCTTGGCGCGGGTCTGCACCACCGCGATGGTCTGCGGGTGGCAGGCCTCGCTGACGAAGAAGCCTCGGCCCTCGACCTCCTTGGCCAGGGCGTGGACCATGTGCATGGCCTCGGCGGCGGCGGTGCCCTCGTCGAGCAGCGACGCGTTGGCCACCGGCATGCCGGTGAGGTCGCCGATCATCGTCTGGTAGTTGAGGAGCGCCTCGAGACGCCCTTGCGCGATCTCCGCCTGGTAGGGCGTGTAGGCGGTGTACCAGCCGGGGTTGAGGAGGACGTTCCTCAGGATGACGCCGGGGGTGATGGTGCCCGAGTAGCCGAGGCCGATGAAGGAGCGGAACAGCTGGTTCTTGGCGGCGATGGCGCGCAGCTCGGCGAGGGCCTCGAACTCACCCTTCGGCGCGGGGAGCTCCAGCGCCTTCTTCAGGCGGATCTTCTTCGGCACCGTCTGATCGATCAGGGCGTCGAGCGACGGCGCCTTGACGGTCGAGAGCATGGTCTCGACGTCTTTCGACGACGAGCCGAGATGACGGCGAGCAAAGGTATCGGTGAAGTCGAGCATGGGGCGGCTTCTACTGCCGCCCACGTACGCTGGCTACGACTGGAGGAAGGGGTCTCCCCAGCCGCTGATTGAATCGGTGAGCGCCGCTGAAAGCGCGGCGCGCCGGCGATCGGCTAGTGCGCCTCGGCGAGCACCTTCTCGTAGGCCACGACGTCGAGCAGCTTGTCGTAGTCGCCGGCGTTGGAGGGCTCGACCTCGATGAGCCAGGCGGCCTTGTACGGGTCCTCGTTCACCAGGCCGGGGTTCCCGACCACCGCGTCGTTGATCTTCACGACCTTGCCGCTGACCGGCGCGAAGAGCTCGCTCACGGCCTTGGTCGACTCGATCACGCCGAAGGACTGGCCGGCGGTGACGGCGGCGCCCACCTTGGGCAGCTCGACGTAGACCACGGAGCCGAGCGCGTCCTGCGCGTGGAAGGTCACGCCGACGACGACGACCTTCCCGGACTTCTTCGCCCACTCGTGATCCTTCGTGTACTTCAGGTCCTTCGGGTACTCGGCCATGGCGTTCTCCTCAAAAGGGGTTGTCGAGCGTGCGGCGTCAGTCGTGCGAATAGAACGGAGTCTTGACCACGCGGGCGCCGACCGGCCGGCCGCGGATCTCGACGTGGAAGGTGCTGCCGATGGTGGACAGCGCGGTGGGCACGTAGCCGATGCCGATCGCCTTCTTCACGCTCGGGCCCATGGTGCCGCTGGTCACCTCGCCGACCTTCGCGCCGTCCTTGAGGATCGGGTAGTGCTGGCGGGGGATGCCGGACTCGGTCATCTCGAAGCCCACGAGCTTCTGCGTCACGCCGGCCGCCTTCTGCTTGTCGAGCACGGGCTTGCCGATGAAGTCCGCCTTGTCGAGCTTCACGATCCACGCGAGGTTGGCCTCGAGCGGCGTGTGCACGTCGTCGATGTCGTTGCCGTAGAGCGCGTACTTCATCTCGGTGCGCAAGGAGTCGCGGCAGCCCAGGCCGCACGGCAGGGCGCCCTCGCCCTTCCCCGCCTCCAGGAGCGCGAACCACAGCCGCTCGGCCTTGTCCGGCGGGCAGTACAGCTCGAAGCCGTCCTCACCGGTGTAGCCGGTGCGCGAGATGATGCAGTCGACGTCGGCCACCTGGCCGGTGGTGAAGCGGTAGGTGCCGACCTTGTCGAGGGCGGCCTTGGTGAGCTTCTGCACCACCCCCGCGGCCTTGGGGCCCTGCACGGCGATCTGCGCGTAGTCGTTGGAGCGGTTGACCGGCTTCACCTTCTTCGCGTTCGAGAACATCCAGTCGAAGTCCTTCTGGGCGTTCGAGGCGTTCACGCAGATGAAGATGTGCTCGGGCGAGAAGCGGTAGGCGACCACGTCGTCGACGAAGCCGCCCTTCTCGTTGAGGAGGCCGGCGTAGAGGGCCTGGCCGTCGGCGGCGCGAGCGAGATCGTTGGTGATGAGGCGGTTGGCCTCCTCCAGCGCGCCCTTGCCCTTGAACTCGATCTCCCCCATGTGGCTCACGTCGAAGAGCCCCAGGGCCTTGCGCACGGCCTCGTGCTCCTGAATGAGGTTCGTGTACTGGACCGGCATCTCCCAGCCGGCGAAGTCGACGAGGCGGCCCCCGAGCTTCTTGTGAGCGGAGTTCAACGGAGTCGGGCGTGGGGCCATGGCGTTCTCCAGGGAGGCGAAAAGGCCGGCGGACTCTAGCGGCGGACCCTTCCGACGCAACGGGAAAGCTCGGGCCGGCGCGGACTCGGCGTACGTGTGCGCCGCCGGTGTCGTGCGCGGCTTCACGGTGCGATGAGCGACGCTTCAGTTGCTCGGCGGCGGCGGCGGGTCGAGCACCACGGGGAGCTCGGCCGAGACGCTCCCGAAGCGAGCGGAGACCACGCCGGTGTCGCCCACCTGCGCCGTGGGCGTGGCGGCGACGGGCATCGTGGCGTCGGGCTCTGCGTTGGCGGCGCGCGCGAGCTGGACCCCGCCGTCGGCCGAGAACGAGTACGTCTGGTAGGCGAAGAGCTCCTGGCCCTTGGCGTCGAGGAGCACCGCTTGCACCGTGACGCTCGCGGTCTGCCGCACGTGCAAGGGCGAGGTGAAGGCCTTCTTGTACTCGCGCAGCTCCATGCGGTCGGGCTCGGCGACGGTGAAGACGATGGCGTCGACGAGCTTGCCGTCGGCGGCGTCGGTGAAGCTCACGCGGGCCCTCCCGGCCGCGGCGGCGACGAGCCAGAGGGTTCCCACCGAGACGTCGCAGTCCAGCTCGTTGCAGCCCTTGCGCAACAGCACGCTGTCGACGACCGGCAGCACCGCCGGGTCGGACGAGGCCACCGAGAGGTTCAGCTCGCGGCGCTGGTTGTCGAGGACGATGAGCTTCGAGCGCCCGCCCCGGGCGAGCGGCGTCTTGGCGATGGGCGTCGAGCCGCAGCTCGTCACCCCGAAGCGGAACCGCAGCGCGCCGGTCTCTCCCGGCCGCTCGGGGTCGGCGCACGACGGCCCCACCGCGAAGAGGAGGACGAGGGCCAACCGAAAGGGCGAGATTCGCATGGCGCGCTCCGGGGAAGAGATTCCCGATGCTACTCCAATCCTCGGTGGCGATTCTCGATTCTGATTCCCACGGCGACGCGGGCTCGCCTTCACCGGTCGCATTTGGCAGAAGCCCCTGGTGAAGATTCGCAACCGCCTCAACCCCTCGAAGCCCTGCTTCTCGTTCGAGTTCTTCCCGCCGCGGACGCCGGAGGGCGAAGTCGGGCTGTGGAAGACGCTGGAGGACCTGCGCGGGCTCGACCCCGGCTTCGTGTCGGTGACCTACGGCGCCGGCGGCAGCACGCGCGATCGCACCATCGATCTGGTGACCCACATCAAGGAGCGCACCGGCATCGAGGCCATGGCCCACCTCACCTGCGTGGGGCACACGAAGGACGAGCTGAACCAGATCCTCGATCGGCTGGCGCAGGCGCGCATCGAGAACGTCCTCGCGCTGCGGGGCGACACGCCGAAGGGGCAAGAGGCGTTCGCGCCCGTGCCTGGCGGCTTCTCCTACGCCTCGCAGCTGGTGGAGCTGATCCGCGAGCGCGATCTGGGCTTCTGCGTCGGAGGCGCGGCCTACCCCGAGGGCCACATCGAGACCCTCTCGCGGGAGCAGGACCTCAAGAACCTGAAGACCAAGGTCGACGCGGGCTGCGACTTCGTCATCACCCAGCTCTTCTTCGACAACGCCTTCTACTTCGACTTCGTGGAGCGGGCCCGGCGGGTGGGCATCAACGTGCCGATCGTCCCCGGCATCATGCCCATCACCAACTTCGAGCAGGTGCAGCGCTTCGTGCGCATGTGCGGCACGACGGTGCCGATGCGCCTGCAGCTCGCGCTGGAGAAGGTGAAGGACGACCACGACGCGGTGATGCAGCTCGGCGTCGCCCACGCCACGGTGCAGTGCATGGAGCTGCTCGCCCGCGGCGTGCCCGGCATTCACTTCTACACGCTGAACAAGAGCCCCGCGTCGCGGATGATCGTCAGCGCGCTGCAGGCCCGCAGCTAGCGTTTCAGAAGCCGCGCCGCCGCCGCCTTCGCGGTGTTGTGCATCAGCATGGCGATGGTCATCGGGCCCACGCCGCCGGGGACCGGGGTGATCCACCCTGCCCGCTCCTTCGCCGCGTCGAAGTCCACGTCGCCGCAGAGCTTGCCCTGCTCGTTGCGGTTCATGCCCACGTCCACGACCACCGCCCCGGGCTTGATCCACTCGCCCTTCACCAGCTTCGCCACGCCCACCGCGGCCACCACCAGGTCGGCCCTCTTCACCTCGGCGGCCACGTCGCTCTTCGAGTGGCAGACGGTCACCGTGGCGCTGGCGTTGAGGAGCAGCATCGCCATCGGGCGGCCGACGATGTTGCTGCGCCCGATGACCACGCAGCTCTTCCCCGACGGATCGAAGCGGATCTCCTGGAGCATGCGCATCACCCCCGCCGGCGTGCACGGCACCAGCCCCGGTCGCCCCTGAAAGAGGTGGCCCGCGTTGATGGCGTGGAAGCCGTCGACGTCCTTCGCCGGGTCGATGGCCGCCAGCACCACGTTCGAGTCGATGTGCTTGGGCAGCGGCAGCTGCACCAGGATGCCGTCGACGTTCGTGTCGGCGTTGAGCCCGGCGATGAAGTCGAGCAGCTCGACCTGCGAGATGTTCGCCTCGAAGTGGTGGTGCCAGGAGCCGAAGCCCAGCTCGGCCGCGGTCCTCTCCTTCGAGGTCACGTAGGTCTTCGACGCCGGGTCCTCGCCCACGCGCACCACCGCGATGCCCGGCGCCCGCCCGTGCTTCTCGAGCAACGCCGCCGCCTGGATGCGCACCTCGTCCTTGACCTTCGCCGCGATCGCCTTGCCGTCGATGAGCTGAGCCGTCATGGGCTCGACGTATAGCCTGCTCCGCTCCGGCGTTGGCCGTATGCTCGGCGAGAATGTACGGGAAGATCATCGGTGCGATGATCGGTGGTGTGGCCGCCGCGATCCTCGGCTGGCCCCTTTGGGCCGTGCTCGCCCTGATGGTGGCCGGCGCGCTGGCCGGGCACCTCGCGGTCGATCGCGATCCCGGCGTCCGGGGGAGGCACAAGCCGCCGACGCCCGAGGCCCGCGCCTCGCCCCCACCCCGGCCTGCTCCGGCGAAGCGGCCCGCCGCGAAGGCGCCCCAACGCCCGCCCCAAGAGGGCACCGCGGAGCAGAAGGAGCTGGCGAGGCGGTTGAGCCCGCTCTTCATCGAGGTGGCGCGGGCCGACGGCGCGGTGGCGCAGGAGGAGATTCGCGTCGCGCGCGAGTTCTTCGAGCACACCCTCGCGTTCGGCGAGGCTGCGTTGGAGGAGGTGCGGGTGGCGCTCAAGGAAGCGCTCGACGGGCCTCCGCCCGAGCTCGAGGCGCTGGTGAAGGCCGCGCGCGGCGAGGTGAAGCCCACGGCCCGGCTCGACGTGGTGCGGGCGCTCTACGACTGCGCGCTCGTCGACGGCAGCCTGGCCCGCTCCGAGGCCGACACCCTCAGGCGCATCGTGCAGCACTTCAACCTGTCGGACGAGCAGCTGCAGCAGATCACCACGCAGTACTTCGGAGGCGGGAAGCCGCAGCTCGCGATCCTCGGGCTCACCGCGGAGGCCAGCGACGACGACATCCGCTCCGCCTTCCGGAAGCTCGCCGCCGAGAGCCACCCCGACCGCGCCGCCAGCCTCGGCCACGAGGAGGCGGAGGCCGCCGCCGAGCGTTTCCGGGCGCTCAAGGACGCCTACGAAGAGCTGAGGAAGATTCGCGGATTCTGAAGTTCACCCTCGCCGAGTGCTGTGGCACACAGGGGCATGGCTCGCGACCTGATCGACCTGCACATCCACCTCGGCGGAGCGGTCGCCCCTCACATTCTCTGGTCCATCGCCCATCAGCAGGGCTTCAAGCTGCCGGTGAAGGACTACTTCGCCTTCGTCGACCTCATCACCGCCACCCCCGACAAGGTCGGCGGCCTCGACGACTACCTCAAGATCATGCACACCTGGACCGAGCGCATTCAGAGCTCACCCATGGCGGTGGAGCGATCGGTCTACGAGGTGATCGGCAAGGAGTACCGCTCGTCGCGCGTCACCCAGATCGAGCTCCGCTTCAACCCCATGAAGCGCAACCTGGGGTCCGAGCTCGACCTCGATCACATCATCCACGCGGCGCTCCGCGGCATGGACAGGGCGGTGCTGGAGTACGGCGTCAAGGCTTGCCTGATCTTCTGCCTCGCCCGCGAGTTCGATCACCGCACCAACAGCATCCTCGTGGACAAGGCGATCAAGTACCACTCGCGCGGGGTGCGGGGCATCGACCTCGCCGGCACCGAGAAGAACGCCCTCGAGCTCAAGGCCGAGGTCGTCGCGCAGTACGAGGACCTGTTCGCTCACGCGCGTTCCCACGGGCTCAAGACCACCGTGCACACCGGCGAGACGGCGGGCACCGGCGCCGACGGCGTGGTGGCGGTGGTGGAGAAGCTCAAGCCCAACCGCATCGGCCACGGCATTCGCGCCGCCTACGACGAGGCCGCGATGAAGCTGCTCAAGGAGCGTGATGTCGTGCTCGAGCTCTGCCCCACCTCGAACCTCCAGACCCACGCCGTCGACGGCATCAAGGAGTTCGAGCACATCGTCCGCACCTTCTGGGACCGCGGCGTGAAGATCACCTTCAACACCGACGGCCCCTACCTGCTCAACACCGACATGCGGCAGGAGATCGAGCTCATCGAGACCAACCGCATCCTCACGCCGGCGCAGATCGATCAGACCCTGATTTGGGCGCGCGAGTACTCGTTCATCAGCAAGGCGTGACGTGTACGAGCGGCTTCTGAGGCCGATGTTGTTCGGGCTGCCGCCCGAGCCCGCTCACGAGCTGGGCTTGTGGGCGCTGTCTCTGCTCGACATCGCTCCGGAGCTCGCGGGCGCGCTGCGTCGCGGAGCGCGGGCCGATCGGCCGTCGCTGAAGACGCGCGTCGCCGGGGTCGAGTTCCCGAACCCCATTGGCGTCGCCGCCGGGCTCGACAAGGACGCTCGCGCCGTGGTCGGGCTGTTCGCGCTCGGGTTCGGTTCGGTGGAGGTCGGGACCGTCACGCCCAGGCCCCAGCCCGGTAACCCCAAGCCGCGCGTGTTCCGGATTCCGGAGCAGCAGGCGCTCATCAACCGGTTCGGATTCAACAACCTGGGCGCCGAGGCCATGGCCGGACGATTGAGGGAGCTCGAGTGGCGCCCCGGGCCTGTCGGCGTCAACCTCGGGAAGAACAAGGACACCCCCAACGAGAAGGCCGCCGAGGACTACGTCGCCGCCGCGCGGACGCTGAGCCCCCTCGCCGATTACGTCGTCGTCAACCTGAGCTCGCCGAATACGCCGGGGCTGCGCGCGCTGCAGGAGCCCAAGGCGCTGGAGGCGTTGCTCGTCGCCGTTCGCGCGGAGGTGGTGGGCCGGCCGCTGTTCCTCAAGATCGCGCCCGATCTCGCCGATGAGGCGGTCGACGAGGTGGTCGACGTGGTGCGCTCGACGAAGCTCGACGGCCTGGTGTGCACCAACACCACCCTCGCGCGGCCGTTCGAGCATCCGCTGGCCCAGGAGTCCGGCGGGTTGTCGGGACGCCCCGTCGCGAAGCGCTCCACCGAGCTGATTCGCAGGGCCTTCCGAAGGGCCGAGGGCGCGCTCCCCATCATCGGCGTCGGCGGCGTGTTCGATGCGCAGGACGCGTGGGAGAAGATCGGCGCCGGCGCGTCGCTGGTGCAGGTGTACACCGGCTTCATCTACGGCGGCCCCAGACTTCCCAGGCGGCTGCTGGACGGACTCGAGGATCGGCTGACGAGCGCTGGGCTCGATTCGATCGCCCGCGCCGTGGGGCGCGACGCATGAGCGCCAAGCGCGCTGCACAGGCGATCGCGTTCACCGCTACCGCCATCGCCGTCGTCGAGGACCGCGAGTTGAACTACCGCGGGGTCGTTCTGGCCGAGCGCGAGGACTCAGACGGCCCTCGGCTCGAGATCACCCGTTCGATCGAGACCGATGCCCAGGACGCCAGACTCGAGATGGACACGTACTGCCTATGCACCAACTCAGGCGCCACGCACTACGGCGGCGTGAAGGAGTGGTCGTTCTCTCCGAAGGGGCTGCGGCTGGAACTCTCCGCGAAGGCCGCTGACGCGCTCGAGCTTCCGATGCAGGTCGAGATTCGATTCGCACAAGAGGAGATGGACCTCGTTGCCGTGCGGCGAATGCTGACGACCGTGTTCGCCGACGCGTTGCCCAAGCCTTGATGGAGGCGGACGCTGAGGCCCGTCGAACGCGCACACCGAGGCAGGGCGGTCTGCCCATCGGCATGCGCCCCGCCACGCCCCGGCAGCTCCTCGGCGCCACCAGCAGATCCGCTCGGTCGCGCCTCCCGCTCCCCACGGAGCGACGGCACCAGGGCGATGGACGATCCACGTCGGAAACGCCCGCGCCCCCTGCCGGGTCGGTTTTCAAGACCGTTGCTGGAGAGACGACATGACTGTGAAAAGCCGTAGCGATGTCGTGTTGACTGCAACGACCGCTCGACCATCGGGGGCCGAATCGGCTGTTTCCCGGGCCTACGGCCGAAGCCGGCAGATCCGACCGCTTCAGACCGGCAGTTGCCCCGTCACCGGCAACACGATGATGCGCTTGGCGTCTAACCGCGCGTCCTTCACCCACGCCGGTCCCAGCTCCGCCAGGAAGCTCTGCAGCACCCGGTCGACCATCGCGGGCAGCTCGGCCTTCCCTTCCGCCAACCGTGACTCCAGCACCGCCACCGCCCGCTTGCCCGCCGACTCGCGCAGGCGCGGCAACGGCTCGTCCGCGAACAGCCGCGCCGCCAGCTCAGACAGCTTCAGCTCCGCGAAGGGCGCCGCGTCCAGCCGCTCATCGACCTCTGCCCACGCCACCACCGCCGCGAACAGCCGCTGCGGCGTCAGCTCCTGGAGCGTCACGCCGAAGCGCGCCACCACCTCCGCCGGCGACGGCCCGAGCAGCGCCGAGATCACCGCGCGCTGCCCCTTGAACCGCTGCACCAGCGCCTCGGCCTCCGCGAGCTCTCGCTTCGAGCGGAACGGCACCGGCTCCGCGCCCGGCACCTTGAGCACCTTCAAGGGACGCCGCCGCATCAACGCCGCGAGGCCCATCGACTCCTCGTCGAGCGCCAACCACGTCTCGCCGAACCGGCTTCCCGGCTCCTTCGCCAGCTTCTCCACCGCCCGCTTGAGCCGAAGCGTCAGCGAGAAGCCGAGCTGGAAGATCTCCTTCAGCGGCCGCTGGCGCACGGCGTCCGGCGCCCGCTCGGGATCGCCGCCGGTCAGGTGCTCGAGCCCCAGATCCAACGTGTCGCGAGTCTGCTCGCTGTAACGCCTGAGCGCCATCGGGTCGCCCGGCTCGGCGCCCTCCGTCACCAGCACGCAGTTCACCAGCGTGCGCACCTCGGTCTCGAGGTTCGTCCGCTCCACCTCGTCGAGCCCTCGAAACGCCGCCGCCACCAGATCGACGTGCGCCGCCTGCGCCACCGCCGACGTCTTCGCCTCCGGCACCGGGTAGCGATCGGGATCGTTCCACGCGAAGACCTTGACCGCCTCCTCCACCGGCGGGAAGCCCAGGTCCTCCAGCCGCGCCTTCCGGAAGTGGTACGCCGTCTCCTCCAGCTCCGTGTCGAGCTCCCACCGCACCGCTTCCAGGAAGCGCGCGAGCTCGAACGGGTTGTGCGCCATGAGGTCCATCGTCAGCCGGCGCAGCGCCGCCTCGTCCACGCCCTCGAGCTTGAGCTCCAGCAGGAACCTCCCCTCCGGCGTCTCCATCGTCACGCCCTCGGGGTTCACGTCCGGGTTCTCTTCGAGATCGTGCAGCGCCGTCAGCCGCTTGTAGACGAGCTCCACCACCTCGATGTCGAGCCCCTGCAGCTTGCGAATGAACGCCTCGTCGTCTTCGCCTCGCGCGGCGCGCAGCCAGTGCAAGACCTCGAGGGGATCGATGCGATCCTTCTGCCAGGCCGCGAGATCGACGTAGGTCCGGAACTGCTCCGGCGTCGAGAGCTGCACCACCTCCGTCGAGTCGGCGAGCCCGACGTCGATGATCGTGGCGTACACGTCCTCGGCGGGAATGGACCGAACCAGCGCCTTGCCGTCCTGCTCTTCGAGCATGGCGTCGAGGCGGCGCTTGGGTGCGAGCTCCGTCAGCCGACGAACGAGCTCCGCGCGGCGAGTGGCATGGGAGGGCGACTGCGAGGTCACGCCCTAGCGCCTACCAGCGAGTGCGCGCCTTGTCACCACGCCGCCTCACCGCCTGGACGAGCCTCCCGACGTCCGCCGAGCCCCGCAACACCCACGCGCTCGTCCCGTCGAGGTCGACCCGTACGTACGTCCCACGACCGGCGCCCCGCCTTCAGGTCCGTTCGCCGACGCACCCTTCACCGGCGCGGGGCGCTCGATGCGTCGAGCAGCGCCGACCAGACTTCCTGCACGCCGATCCGCTCGGTCGCCGAGAAGCCGTGCACCGCGGAGAGCGGCAGCTCGAGCTCACGGGCGATGCTCTCCACCCGCGGCTTCCGCTTCGCCTTCGGCAGCCGATCGAGCTTCGTCGCCGCGACGAGAATCTGCGGCGGCGCCTCCTGGAGGAAGTCGAGCATCTGCGCGTCGTCGGGCGTGGGCCCCACCTCGGCGTCGACGATCGCCACCACCACCTTCAGCTGCGAGCGCTGGGCGAGGTAGTCCTGAATCATTCCCTTCCACGACTCCCGCTCGGTCTTGGACACGCGCGCGAAGCCGTAGCCGGGCAGATCGCACAGCCGCAGCTTCGTGGTGCGGCCCTTGCCGTCGATGGTGACGTCGAAGAAGTTGAGCGTGCGCGTGCGACCAGGCGTGTTCGAGACGCGCACCAGCTTCTTGCGATTCACCAGCGCGTTGATCATCGACGACTTGCCCACGTTCGAGCGGCCCACGAAGGCCACCTCGGGGAAGGGCTCGCGCGGGCAGTCTCGCAGGCTCGTCGCGGTGAGGACGAAGTCCGCCTCTCGGACGCTGATCACGGCTTCGCCCCAGCGGGCGGACGCGGCGCCTCGGCGTGGGGCGCGGCGCCGCGCTTCTGGCGCTCGACCGTCCAGTGATCGATCGCCTTCAGCTTGGAGACGAAGTCGAAGGGCTTCATCGAGGGCGTGGAGCTGTCGTGGCAGCTCTTGCAGCCCTTCTCCCCGGGGTCGACGAGACCCACCATGCGCGCGAGGTCCTGATCCTTCATCACGTAGCGCGCCGAGTAGTACTGCCCGCCGCCGTGGCAGGTCTCGCAGCTCACGTTGGCCACCTTCTGCTCCTGCTCGGCGGGCGAGTGGCACGACAGGCACCGCGCGTCGCGCTGTTGCTGGGGCGAGAGCACGTCCCTGGCCCGGGCGTGCGCCGACCCCTGCCAGGCGGCGTAGGCGTCGGGGTGGCAGCTCTGGCAGCTCTCGGCGCCCAGAAAGTCCCAGGCGAGCGCGGCGGAGCCCATCAGGGCGACGGCAACGAGCGCGGCGCGATGAAGGATCACAGGCATCGTGAGTTTGCGTAGCATGGGGGCACCATGATGTCGCGCCTGCTGATCTCCCTCTGGCTGTGCGGTGCGTCGGTCGCGGTGGCGAAGCCGTGGCAGGGCATCGAACCCGGCGTCTCCAAGAAGGCCGACGTGGTCGCGAAGTTCGGCGAGCCCTCGAAGTCCCTCGACTCCCGCGGGAAGGCGGTGCTCGTCTACGAGGAGAAGACGGCCATCAAGAACACCGTGCAGGTGCAGTTCAAGCTCGCGCCGGGCACCGGCGTGGTGGAGCGCATCGACGTCTACCCGCTGGTCATCCTGTCGGCGGACGCCATCGAGAAGAGCTATGGCACCTCGTGCGACGCCGAGGAGCCGACCGTCACCTGCTACGTCAAGAAGGAGACGGAGCGCGGCGGCCTCTACTACCTGTACAACAAGCTCGGCCTCGCCGTGTTCTTCAAGGACGACAACAACACCGTCCAGGAGCTCGCTTTCCTCCCCGGGAAGAAGTGATGAAGGTGTTCGGGCTCACCGGCGGCATCGCCACCGGCAAGAGCACCGTCTCCAAGATGCTCGCCGAGCTCGGCCTGCCGATCATCGACGCCGACGAGGTGGCCCGCGAGGTCGTTCGCCCGGGCGAGCCGGCCCTCGCGGAGATCGCCGCCCGCTTCCCCGGCGTCATCGCCAAGGACGGCACCCTCGATCGTGCGGCGCTGGGAGCCCGCATCTTCAAGGACCCCCACGAGCGCGAGGCGCTGAACGCCATCACCCACCCGAAGATCCGCGCCCGCGTGCTGGAGAAGACCCAGGCCCTCGCCGAGCGCGGCGCGACGCACGCCATCTACGACGCGCCGCTCTTGATCGAGAGCCGCCTCGACCGGGGGCTCGACGGCGTGATCCTGGTGGTGACGCCACTCGACGTGCAGCGCCGGCGCCTGATGGAGCGAAGCGCCCTCGGCCCCCAGGAGGCCGACGCCCGCATCGCGTCGCAGATGCCGCTCGACCAGAAGCGCCGGTTCGCCACCTGGATCATCGACAACGGCGGGACGCTGGAGGAGACGCGGCGGCAGGTCGAGCGGGTGCACCGCGAGCTCGTGGCGAAGGCGTAGGCGCGCCCAGCGCCGTCACGACTCGCGCGACGAAGCACCCTCACTGGCGCGGAACCGGCAACGGAACGGCGAGAGACCGGGAGCTCAGGTTGGTGCCGTTCTTCTCGTAGATGACGCCGTTCGAGAGCCGCGACGAGTCGAAGCCCGGGTCGAGGACCGCGACGCCGATCGCGTTCTCCGCCACCAACCCCGTGTCGAGATCGGCCGCGGAGCCCTGCCCGATCTCGAGGCCGCAGAGCGCGCTGCCGACCAGCTCGAAGCGCGTCAGGCCCACGTTCGCGTCTTGTTCCACGATCAGGCCGATGCCGCCGACGTCGGAGCACCGCCCGTCGAGCACGCAGGCCGCCTTGCGGGTGTCCCACACCGCCACGTCCTGGAGCGTGGCCATCGCGCCGCCGAGCACGAAGCCGCCGACGTCGGCGTTCCCCTGCAGGACGCCTCGATTCACGCTCAGGCGCGCCTCTCCCTGCACCTGGAACCCGCGGCCAAACACCCCCGCGGCCAGGTCGCTCGAGGTGTCTTCGATGAGCAGATCCTCGAGGTTGGCGATGGTGCCGGGATCGGAGAGCTGGAGCCCCAACGTCGCGTTGCGCTGAATCGCGACGCGGGTCAGCGTCATGGCGCCTCCGTGGTCGAGCACCGCGCCGATGCCGTCGCGCCGGTCGCCTTCGTTGCAGCGCCCGTCCACCACCAAAAGGTCGGAGCCGGTGACGGTCGAGCCGGTGCCCACCACGAAGATCCCCCCGCGCTCGCTGCGAGACACCCGCACCCGGCGGAGCGTCACGGTGCCGCCGCTCGAGACCTGCAGCCCCACCCCGTCGGGAATGAGCCCCGGGCTGCTGTTCGACGTGCCGGCGATCTCCACGTCGGCGAGCGAGGCCTGCGCGCCGACAACCAGCACGCCGTTGCGGTGGCTGCGCGCGATGAAGGCGTGATCCACCTCCGCCACTGCGCCGTGCTGCACCAGGAGCCCCTCCCCGTCCACGCCGGTGGAGGCCTCGACGGCCGTATCGCGCACCACGAGCTGCCGCAGCGTGGCCCGGGTCAGCGCGTCGCGCACGGTGAGCGCCTGGGTGCGGGTCCGCTCGATCAGCCCGCGCGTCCACGTCAGCGTCGCGCCGGCCTCCAGGAGCACGCCCGAGCCGAAGTCCGAGCTCGCCCCGCTGGCGATGGTGTCGCGCACCACCACGTCGGTGAAGGCGCCCTGGGCATGGTCGCCAAGCAGGACGCCGAGGGCCTGCGAGTCCTCCACCGCCGCCCGCGTCAGGGTGAGGCTCGCACCTCCGCGGACCGCCGCCGCGTAGCCGAGCTGGCCGTCGGAGCGGGCTCGGGTGTGACGCACTGCCGCGTCGGTGAGCCGCACCGTCGAGCCCGAGCCGGAGCCCGCAACCGCCGTCTCCACGCTCCCCGAGATGACGACGCGCGCGAGGTCGACCGACCCTCCCACCTCGACGTCGACGGCCCACCCGGCGCCACCGCGGTAGAGCTGGGTATCGCGCACCACGACGTCGTGGCCGGTGATCGAGCCCCCGGTGCCGGCGGCCAGCGCCACCCCGGCGGCGCGCTCGACGATCACGCCCGAGAGGTTCACCGACGCGCCGGGCGTGTCCACCCACACCGCGCTCCGGGCGCCGGTGACGCGGAGGTCCCGCACCGTCGCCCCCGCGCCGGTGCCCGACACGATGCCGGCCCTCGCCGCGCTTGGCGCCGCCAGCGTCGTCTGGCCGGCACAGGCGCCCCTCACCGTGATGCCCGCTCCGATCGAGAAGGCCTCGGTGAAGGTCCCCTTGGAGAGCGCGATGGTGGTCCCCAAAGCCGCGGCCGCGAGCGCCTGGGCGATGGTGCCGAAGGGCGCGCCGCGAGTGCCGGTGCCTCCGGCCCCAGCGCCCGCCTTCACGTAGAGCACGCCGCTCGCCGGCAGGCCGTCGGCCCAGTCGCCGCCGGGGCAGGCCGCGCCCACCACCCGGCAGCCCGGCTCGCCGGGGAAGTGCGCTTGCTCGGGAGGACAGACCGACGGGCCCCCGGCCGGCCACGGATCGCAGGTCGCCGGCTCGCCCGCCGCTTGGGGGACCTCGCGCCACCCCGCGGGGCACGGCGTCAGTGAGAGTGCCTCGGGCGGCGCGGGCGGGCTCGGCGCGGCGGCGAAGCGGGGCGCGCGCAGCCCGGCGTCCAGAGGCGTCGATGGGTCGGAGGGAGGGCACGCGACGAACATCAGCAGCGCGGCGATCGCGGTGAGGCGGGGCATCGGGCCGGCATGGTAGCCGGACGCTCGGCGCCCCCGCGTGCCAGATCGTCACCACCTCGCGACCGCCACGGCTATGCTGCGCCGGCCGTGAGCGCTCCTCGCACCATCTTCATCACCGGCTCGACCGGCTTCATCGGCAAGCGGCTCTTGCGCCACATCGCCAAGGCCGACCCGACGGCGCGCATTATTCTGCTCGTGCAGCCGAAGTTCGTGCAGGAGGCCACCCAGCTCGCCAGCCGGCTCTCCGGATCGCGCATCGAGATCCTCTCCGGCGACATCGTCGACATGCACCTGGGGCTGGCCGGCCGCGAGTACGAAGACCTCTGCGCCTCCGTCACCCACATCTTTCACCTGGCGGCGATCCTCTACCTGGGCATGCCGCGCGAGGTGGCGTGGAAGGTGAACGTCGACGGCACCAAGAACGTGCTCGAGCTCGCGCGCGAGTGCACCAAGCTCGAGCGCTTCGTGCACTTCTCCACGGCCTACGTCTCCGGCGATCGCGTGGGCGTCATCGCCGAGGACGAGCTCGAGGCCGGCCAGGCGTTCCGCAACGCCTACGAGGAGACGAAGTACGAGGCCGAGCTGGTGGTGCGGAAGGCCAGCGCGACGATGCCCATCACCATCGTCCGTCCCTCCACGGTGGTCGGCGACTCGAAGACCGGAGAGATCGATCGCTTCGAGGGTCCCTACTACCTCGGCATGCTGCTCGTGCTCTCGCCGCTGGTGGTGCCCCTGCCGCTGCCCGGCAACGGCGTGGCGCCGCTCAACGTGGTGCCGGTGGACTTCGTGGTCGAGGCGACCTGGGCGCTGGCGAACTCACCCGAGGCCGCGGGGCGCACCGTGCACCTGGTCGACCCGAACCCGATGAGCGCGCGGCGCGTCTACGAGCTCATCGCCGAGCGGGCGAACCGCAGGCTGCCCCGCTTCAACCTCTCCGCGCGCGCCGCCGACTGGGTGCTGCGCATCCCCGGGGTGGAGAAGCTCACCCGGCCCCAGCGCGCCGCCATCAACTACGTGAACCAGCTCGCCATCTACAACTGCCACACCGCGCTCGAGCTGCTCGACGGCAAGGGCGTGCGCTGCCCGCCGCTCAAGAGCTACCTCGAGAAGCTCATCGACTACGCCATCGAGAGCTGGCGCCAGAAGCAGGCCGCGGGAGACGCCGTGGTCGATGATCCCCTCGACGGCCCCTGACCCATGACCAAGACCTTCGCCATCGGCGACACGTTCACGCTCGTGCGCACGTGCGATCGCTACCGCCCGATCTACTACGCCGCCGCGTCCGGCGACTTCAACCCGATCCACATCGACCCCGAGGCGGGCCAGTCGGCCGGCCTGGGCGGCAACATCCTCCAGGGGCTGTGCACCCTCTCCTGGGCGGTGGACGCGTGGATCGCCTACCTCGGAGACCCGAGCAAGGTCTCCAAGGTGCGGGTGCGCTTCTCGCGGCCGGTGGCGGTGGACGACGTGGTGACCTTCACCGGCAAGGTGGTCTCGCTCGAGAACGGCATCATCGCGGCGGAGATCTCCGCCACCAACCAGCGCGGCGACGACGTGCTCAAGGGCGCGCGGGTCGAGGGGAGGCTCTGATGGCCCTCGACAAGAAGCACATCGGCAAGAAGTATGGCCCGTTCACCTACGAGGCCGGCCGCGAGAAGATGCGCGAGTTCGCCTATGCCGTGGGCGGCAGCGTGCCCTCGATGAGCTTCTCCGGCGTGGGGCCCCCCGACGGCCTGCACCCGTGGCTGCACGATCTGGAGGCCGCGAAGGCGTCGCCGTTCGGCACCATCATCGGCCTGCCCACCTTCGCGGTGGTCTTCGCCCTCGCCCCCTTCGGCCAGGCGGTGATGGACCCGGAGCTCGGCATCGACCTCTCGAAGCTCGTGCACGGCGAGCAGGAGTTCGAGTTCTACGCCCCGGTGAAGCCCGGCGACGTGATGACCACCACCGGCGTCATCACCGACATCTTCACCAAGGCGGGCAAGGACTTCCTCGAGGTGAAGAGCGAGAGCAAGAACCAGCGCCACGAGCTGGTGGTCACCGGGACGTGGACGGCGGTGATTCGGCTGAAGTGAAGAGCCCGAGGCCTCGGGTCAGCCGCGAGAGATGACGCCCTGCTCGATGAGCTGCGCCAGGATGCGCGCGGTGTCGAGCCGCGCCATGCCGGACACCGCGAACAGGTCCTCGAAGGTCACGGTGCCATCGATCTGCGCCAGCACGAAGCCGGCGCGGTGATCGAGGTTCAGCCAGATGATCTCGTCGTCCTTGAGCAGCACGCGCGGGGTCGCCTCGAGGTTGCCGAGCTTGCCCTCGAGCATGGTGAGGAGCGTCTTCTCGCTCCTGGCCAAGAGCGACTTGATCTCGGCGTTCTCGGGATCGAGCGTCTGGGCCTTGGAGATGAGGTCCATCGCGCCGGTGTGATCGTCGAGCTCGATGAGGTCCCTCGCGCCGCGAAGGAGCGCCGCGACCTCGTCGGCCCGCCTGCGCGTCCCGCTGGAGACCGACGACACCTTCGGGGCTCCGGAGACGAGGTTGAAGTCCACCGCGCCCTGGGTCGTGTCGATCTCGATCTTCACGCCCGGCTGCGATTTCCGGTCCCAGCCTGAGCGGGCGTTGGGGTCGACCGGTGACGGCTTCGGCGCCGGGGGGAAGGAGGTCGCCCAGGCATCGGAGGCCTCCCCCGGCGAGGGCTGCGCAGTCACGCCCTTGGGAGGAGACGAGGTCTTGTAGTTCCACGCCTCGGTCACCGGCGGCGCTGCGGGCGGCCCACCCCCGCCTTCGAACATCGACGGCGTGAGCCCCGGCGGCGACTCACTGGGCGGGGCGGGCGCCGCGCTGGCCGGCGCCGTCCACTGGTGCGAGGCGGCCGCGGCGGTGCGAAAGGCCGAGTCCGAGAACATCGGCGGCGAGGCGAGCGGCACCTGCGGCGACTCGGGCTGCTGCGGCGCGGAGCTCACGGAGAAGCTCCCCCTGACCGGGTCGTACCGGGGCGGCACGGTGGCATGGGGCGGCGTCTGCACCGAGTCCCAGCTCGGCGTCCCCGGCGGGGGCGGCGCGTACTGGCGGGCCACCGCCGACGGCGAGGTGGCGCCGGCGCTCGCGGCCGGCGCGGCGCCCTGGCCGAGGAACTCCTTGGCCTTCTCGTTCTCCGGGTCGAGCTTGAGCGCGCGCTCGAAGAGCTTCCGGGCGCCGTCGAGATCTCCCGACAGCCGGAGCCAGATGCCGGCGTCCACCAACTGCGCTGCGCGGCCCTTGTCGATCGCCACGTCAGGGGCCTCCGAACCGGCTCAGCATGCCCTTGAACAGGCCGACGGTGCGCGTGAGCGCGTCGTGGCTGCGGGTGAGCTCAGGCAGCGTGTTGGTCTCGAGGGCCCTCTTCGCCGCCAACAGCGCCTGGTGGGCCTTCTCGACCGCGTCGTGCGTGAACTGGGAGTCCTTGGCGCTCTTCTCGAGCTGGGGAATGAGGCTCGCAAGCTCGCGCATCAAGGCGTTCAGCTCCGTGGACTTCCCCTTCACCTCCTCGTCGCTCCTGGCCTCGAGCAGCATGTCGGCCTGCTCGTCGAGGATCTTCTTGAGCTCGTCCTCGGTGAGGCCACCCGACGCCGTCACCTGAATCGACTGGTGCAGGCCCGTCTCGCGATCCTTCGCCGACACCGACACGATGCCCTCGGCGTTGACGTCGAAGGTGACGTCGACGTTCACCTGCCCGCGCGGCGCCTCCCGCAAGCCGGTGAGGATGAACTCGCCGAGCAGCTCGTTCTGGTGCGCGACGTCGTTCTCGCCCTGCAGCACCATGATCTTCACGGTCTGCTGGTTGTCCTTCGAGGTGGTGAAGGCCTCGGTGACGGACATGGGCACCGTCGTGTTGCGGGGAATGAGCCGCCGCACGTAGCCGCCCGCCACCGCGACGCCGAGGCTCTGGGGCGTCACGTCGAGCAACACCACGTCGGAGTCGGTGGTGGTGAGGGCCTGGGCCTGCACGGCCGCGCCGAGCGCCACCACCTCGTCGGGGTGAACGCCCTTGCACGGGTCGCGGCGGAAGTACTGCTTCACCGCCTCCTGCACGCGGGGCATGCGGGTCATGCCGCCGACCAGGATCATCTCCTTCAGGTCGATGGGCTTGACCTTGGCCTCCTCGAGCACCTGGTCGCACAAGACGATGCAGCGCTCGACCAGGTCCCGGCAGAGCTCCTCGAGCTTCTCGCGGGTGAGCGTCTTCTGCAGGTGCAGGGCCGCCCCACCGCCCTCGGGGGTGCTGATGAAGGGCAGGTTCACCTGGGTCTCGCGGCCGTTGGACAGCTCGATCTTCGCCTTCTCCGCCGCGTCCTTGAGGCGCTGGAGCGCCATGCGATCTTTCTTCAGATCGACGCCGTGCTCCTTGGCGAAGTCCTGCGCGAGCCAGGTGATGACGCGGTTGTCGAAGTCCTCGCCGCCCAGGTAGGTGTCGCCGCCGGTGGCGATGACGTCGAAGACGCCGCCGCCCACGTCGAGCACCGAGATGTCGAAGGTGCCGCCGCCGAGGTCGAAGACCGCGATCTTCCCGCTGACCGACTTGCCGAAGCCGTAGGCCAGCGCCGCGGCGGTGGGCTCGTTGATGATGCGCAAGACCTCGAGGCCGGCGATGCGGCCGGCGTCCTTGGTGGCCTGGCGCTGCCCGTCGTTGAAGTAGGCGGGCACGGTGATGACGGCCTTGCGCACCGGCCTGCCGAAGTGCGCCTCGGCGTCCAGCTTGAGCTCCTTGAGGATGAGCGCGGCGATCTCCGGCAGCGACAGCTGCTTGTCGGCGAGCTGAATGCGCACGTCGTCGTGCTCGCCCACCTGCACCCGGTACGGCAAGACGCCCAGCGCCTCCTGCACCTGGGTGCTGGAGAACTTGCGGCCGATGAGGCGCTTCGAGGCGAAGACCGTGTCGACGGCGTTGGTGATCGCCTGCCGCTTGGCGATGGCGCCGACGAGCTGCTTGCCGGTCTTGGCGATGGCGACCACGGACGGCGTGAGCGACTGCCCCGCGCGGTTCTTGATCACCACTGGGGAGCCTTCGTGCACCGTCGCCACGACACTGTTCGTCGTGCCGAGGTCGATCCCGATCACGGGCTCACGGTCTGCGGCCATCGTCGCTCGATGCTAGAACGGCCACATCGACTTGCCCTGTTTTTTCACTTCGGGGTGATTGGGATCGAGGCGAGCGGCCTCCTCGAACTGCTTCTTGGCCAGGGCCTTGGCGCCGGCCTCGAGGAGGAGCCGGCCGAGCTGCAGGCGGTAGGCGACGTTTCGCGGAGCCGCGTCGACGGCCTTCTGCGCGTATAGGGAGGCTTCCTTGGCGTTGGCCGCGCCCAGCAGTTGAGCGACCTTGGACGCCGCCTCGTGGTGCTTGGGGTTGGCGGTCACCGCCGCCTTCAGGGCCTGCAGGGCCAGCGTCGCGTCGCCCCGATCGATGGCCTCGAGGGCCCGCTTGAAGTCGGTCTCCGCCCGCATGCTCTCGTACTTCTGACGCACGTCGAGGAGCATGGTGCGGGCCTCGACGTGCTTGTCGTCGATCTGCGTCGCCTGGGTCAGGGACTGGAAGGCCTGGCTGTACTCCCCCTTGGCCACGGCCTCGCGGGCCTTGGTGATGAGGTCCTGCACGCGGCTGACGCGGGCCAGGTAGGGGTGCCGGGCGAGGCGAGATCTCCGCTCGGCATCGCGGGCCTGCTCCTCGGGGCTCTTGTCGCGCTCCGGCGCGAGAGCCGCGTTCGACCCACTGGCGGCCTTCACCGCCGCGCGCACGAAAGGGTTGGCGGCGAGGTACGCTTCCCGCTTCCCCGGATCGGTCAGGGTGGTGTTGGCCTCGACGATGCGCTTGAAGATGCGCTCGATCTTCGGCTTCAAGACTCCGACGTTCTTCCCGTAGAAGCGATCGGGGTGGTACTTGCGCGAGAGCTCGCGGAAGGCGGCCCGCACCTCGTCGTGGGTGGCGCCGGGCTGCAGGCCCAAGAGCTCGAAGTGGTTGATGCGCTCGAGGCGCCCGTCGAGATCGGTGATCTCCTGCACTCGCCCGGGCTCCAAGTCGACGGTACCGTCAGCCACTGCTGCTGCCTCCTCACGTCAGAGCGAGCGCTCGAACAGCTCGAGGCCCTCGGCCAGCTGCTCCCGGGTGACGATGAACGCCGGCGCGAACCGGATCGTCTTCTCACCCGCGAGGTTCACCAGAAGACCATTCTGCCGGCATCTCGCTACCACGTCCCCTGCCCCCTCGGACACTTCGATGCCCCACAGCAGGCCCATGCCGCGGACGTCCTTGATGCGCTCCGGCTTGCGCTGTTTCAACTGGGTCGCCAGGGACTCGAAGGCCCGGCCCAGCTCCGCGACCCGCGCCAGAGTGGGAGGAGAGGCGACATGATCCCACACGACGCAGGCGGCGGCGGCCGCGACGGGGTTGCCGCCGAAGGTCGAGCCGTGGGTGCCGGAGGGGAGCGCCTTGCCGACCTCGTCGGAGCAGACCATGGCCCCGATGGGGAGCCCGTTCCCCAGCGCCTTCGCCAGCGAGAAGGCGTCGGGCACGATGCCGTCGTGCTGGAAGGCGAAGGGCCTGCCGGTGCGGCCCATGCCGGTCTGCACCTCGTCGATGAGCAACAGCACGCCCTGCTCGGTGCACAGCGTCCGGAGCGCGGCCAGGAAACCCGGCGGCGCGCGGCGCACCCCGCCCTCCCCTTGAATCGGCTCGACCAGGATCGCCGCGGTCTGCTTCCCCACCGCGGCCTTCACCGCGGCGAGGTCGCCGTACGGCACGTGGCGGAAGCCCGCCGGCAGCGGCTCGAAGCCCTTCTGGTACTTCGGCTGGCCGGTGGCGGTGACGGTGGCGAGGGTGCGGCCGTGGAAGGAGTGCTCGAAGCACAGGATCTCCACGCGCTCGGTCTGCCCCTTCTCCTTCTGGTAGCGGCGGGCGAGCTTGAGCAGCGCCTCGTTGGCCTCCGCGCCGGAGTTGCAGAAGAAGGCCCGCGCGCCGGGCAGGCCCGAGGCGGCGGTGAGCCGCTCGGCCAGCGCGATTTGCGGCTCGGTGTAGAAGACGTTCGAGGTGTGCCAGAGCGTGTCGAGCTGCGCCTTGGCGGCGGCGATCACCTCGGGGTGGCAGTGCCCCAGCGCGCAGGTGGCGATGCCACCGATGAGGTCCAGGTACTTCTTCCCCTCGAGATCCCACACGTGCACGCCCTCGCCCCTGGCGATGACGATCGGCTGCTGCTTGTAGTTCTGGAGCAGCACCTTCTTGGCGCGCTCGATGACGAGCTCGGTCTTGGTCTTGGGCGCTTGCGGCTTGGCTTCGGCTGGGGCGGCGGCGGTCACGGTGGTGCTCATGGTCAGAGAATGTAGCGCGAGAGGTCCTCGTCCTTCACCAACTCGGCGAGCTTCTGGCGCACATCACCGACGTCGATGACGACGCGCTTGTCGGCGAGCTCGTTGGCGCCGAAGGAGACCTCGTCGAGTAGCCGCTCGAGCACGGTGTGCAGCCGCCGCGCGCCGATGTTCTGCGAGCGCTCGTTCACCAGGCCCGCCAGGCGGGCGACCTCCTCGATGGCGGCGTCGGTGAGCTCGAGGGTGACGCCCTCGGTCGCGAGGAGCGCGGCGTACTGCTTGATCAGCGAGGCCTTGGGCTCCTTCAAGATGCGCACGAGATCTGCGGGCGAGAGCGGCTCGAGCTCGACGCGAATGGGGAAGCGGCCCTGCAGCTCGGGGATCAGGTCCGACGGCTTGGAGACGTGGAAGGCGCCGGCGGCGATGAAGAGCACGTGATCGGTCTTCACCGGCCCGTACTTGGTGGTGACGGTGGTGCCCTCGACGATGGGCAACAGGTCTCGCTGCACGCCCTCGCGGGAGACGTCGGGGCCGGCGCCCTTCTGTCCATCGCGGCTGCAGATCTTGTCGATCTCGTCCAAGAAGACGATGCCGTCGTCCTGCGCGCGCCGCACCGCCTCGCGGGTGACGCGGTCCTGATCGACGAGCTTCTGCGCCTCCTCCTGCTCGAGGGCCTTGAGCGCTTCGTGCACGTTCATCTTGCGCTTCCGCGTGCGCTGGAAGCCGGGCATGCCCTTGAAGAGCTCCTGCATGTTGACGCCGAGCTCCTCCATGCCCTGGCCGGAGAAGTTCTTCACGAACATGAGCGACTGGTCTTGCACGTCGAGCTCGATGACCCGGTCGTCGAAGGTGCCCGCTCTCAGCTGCGCGCGGAAGCGCTCGCGATCGGCGTCGGCCAGGCGCGGCGCGGCCGAGGCGGAGGAGCTGAGCCCGAAGTGGCCGGGGGTGTTGCCGGCGACCAACTGGAAGAGGCGATCCTCCGCGGCCTCCAGCGCGCGGGTGTGCACGCGCTCCATCTCCTCGTCGCGCACCAGCGTGATGGCGGCCTCGACGAGATCGCGCACCATCGACTCCACGTCGCGGCCCACGTAGCCGACCTCGGTGAACTTCGAGGCCTCGACCTTCACGAAGGGGGCCTGAGCGAGGCGCGCAAGGCGGCGGGCGATCTCCGTCTTCCCCACGCCGGTGGGCCCGATGAGGATCAGGTTCTTGGGCGTGAT
This sequence comes from Archangiaceae bacterium, assembly GCA_037443525.1. Classification (GTDB taxonomy): domain Bacteria; phylum Myxococcota; class Myxococcia; order Myxococcales; family Myxococcaceae; genus JBBIOE01. The sequence continues at coordinate 26,662 of JBBIOE010000013.1, forward strand.
GTCTTCCTTGAGCTCGCCCGAGACCTGCTGGCGGCGCCAGCGGTTCCTCAAGGCGATGGCCACCGCGCGCTTGGCGAGGGTCTGGCCGACGATGTGGTGATCGAGCTCCTGGACGATCTCTCTCGGGGTCAGGGACGAGCGCATCAGAGCTCCTCGAAGGAGAGCTGGCGGTTGGTGTAGATGCAGACGTCGGCCGCGATGCCCAGGGACTCCTCGACGATCTGCCGCGCGGAGAGCTGGGTGTGGGTCAGCAGCGCGCGCGCGGCGGAGAGCGCGTACGGGCCGCCGCTGCCCACGCTGGCGATGCCGAACTCCGGCTCCACCACGTCGCCCGCGCCGGAGAGGATGAAGGTCTTCTCCTTGTCGGCGACGATGAGCAGCGCCTCGAGCCGGCGCAGGTAACGATCGGTGCGCCAGTCCTTGCCCAGCTCGACGCAGGCGCGGGCGAGGTTCTTCTGGTACTCGGTGAGCTTGGCCTCGAAGCGCTCGAAGAGCGTGAAGGCGTCGGCGGTGCCGCCCGCGAAACCGGCGATGACCGAGCCCTCGGAGAGCCGCCGCACCTTGCGCGCGTTGCCCTTCATGACGGTCTTGTCGAGGGTCACCTGTCCGTCGCCGCCGATGACGGTCTTCCCGTCCCGCCGCACGCAGAGGATGGTCGTTCCGTGAAACATGGTGGGCTTCCTTAACGCCGTCAGGGCCGCCGATCATCCCGAGCGACGTCGAGGGGCGCTGAATTTCGCCCCGCCCCTCAGCGCCGCAGGAGCACGTACACCGCCCCGGCGCCGCCGTGCTTGGGCCTGGCGTCGGAGAAGGCCAGGACCTGCCGCCCGGCGCGGCCGCTGGTGAGCCACTCGGCGAGGCCCTCCTTGAGCACCGACTTCTCGTTCTCCGAGTGCAGCCCGCGCCCGGTGACGATCAGCACGCAGCGGTGCCCAGCGACCCGCGCGGCCTGAATGAAGCGATCGACTTCGCCGCGGGCCTCCTCGCGGGTGTGGCCGTGAAGGTCGAGCTCGGCCTGCACCGAGAACTCCCCTGCCCTGAGCTTCTGGCGCACGCGCGCGTCGAAGCCCTGGACGGCGCCGTCGAGCTGTGGGGCCTCCTCGACCGTGAACGCCCCATCGCCCAAGACGAGCTCCGCCAGGCGCGCCAGCGACTCGGCCTCTTCGTTCGGCGGCGAGTAGATCGCGGCGGGGCGAGGCGGCGGCGGCGGGACCCGCGCGTGCTTCCCGGCCACGCGATCCACCGCGCCGACGGTCTCGAGGAAGAGCGCGGCCTCGTCGTCGGCGGTCTGGCCCTTCGGGCTGCGCGCGGCTTTGGGCGGCGGCGGCGGCGACTGGGTGGCCTTGGGTGACACCGGCTCGAGCTTGATCTTCTGAAACGGGTTGTTGAACGGCGCTGTCTTCTTGCTCATGGAGTCACGCGCGCGGGTGGGCGGTGTCGTAGACCTTCTGGAGCTGCTCGAAGGAAACCGCGGTGTAGCGCTGGGTGGTGGAGAGGCTCGCGTGGCCCAAGAGCTCCTGAATCGAGCGGATGTCGGCGCCACCGGCCAGAAGGTGCGTGGCGAAGGAGTGGCGCAGGGCGTGGGGCGAGAGCTTCCGGTTGAGGCCGAGCTGCTGCACGTAGCGATCGAGGTGCCGCTCGACGCTGCGGGTGGTCAGCCGGCCGCCCCGGTGGTTCAAGAAGAGCGCCTCCGGGTCTTGCCGCTTCGACGGCTTCGCCAAGAGCTCGCCGCGCACCGCGAGCCACGCGTCGACGGCGGCCATCGCCATGGGGTTCACCGGGCACAGCCGTTCCTTGTTTCCCTTGCCCAGCACGCGCAACAGGCCGGCCGGCCGGTCCACGTCGCGCAAGGACAGGCCCACCAGCTCGCTGACGCGCAGGCCCCCGCCGTAGAGCACCTCGAGCATCGCCCGATCGCGCAGGCCGAGGGTCCGGTCCTCTTTGGGCGCCTCCATCAACGCGAAGGCCTCGTCGACGGGCACCGCCCTGGGCAGCGCCATGGGCAGCTTGGGCGTCTTCACCCGCCGCGCCGGGTTCACCTCGAGGAGCTTCCGCCGGGTGAGGAACGTGTAGAAGGCCTTGAGCGCCGCGAGGCGGCGCGCCCGGGTGGAGGCGGCCTTGTCGACGGCCTGCACGCCCTGGAACCCGCGGATGTGCAGGTGGGTGGCCCCGAGCAGCGGCACGCCGAGCGGCGCGAGGTAGGCGGCGAAGGCCTTCAGGTCCTGGCCGTAGGCGCGCACGGTGTGGCGCGACGCCGCGCGTGAGACGTCGAGGTGGTTGAGGAAGTCGGCGACGAGCGGGTCCACGCGAAGGACTGTACTGCGGAACTCGAGCGTCCTCGATTATGGCACCTGGCTGCCGACGTAGACCCCGGCGCGAGCCTTGTCTGCGACGAGGTAGGCGAGCCGCGAGCCGTCCTTCTCCAGGAACAGGATGGGCAGCTTCACGTCCTGCTCGATCGTCTTGCGCTCCTTCGTCTTCAGGTTCAGCACCGAGACGTCGTAGAGGTCGCCCTGGGTGTGGGCGTAGGTGAAGGCCACCCGCGCGCCCTCGTGGCTCAAGCGGAAGTTGTAGACCGAATCGGCCTCCTGCGAAGGCTTCGCCTCGGCCGCGGTGGGGTCGACGGAGTAGAGGAGGCACGCCCTGCCCTCCCGGGTGCAGTCGGCGCGGAAGAAGAGACGATCGCTTCCGGGCGCGAAGGCGTACTCGTAGATCCACTCCTTCAGCTTCACCGGGTCCTTGGCGCCGGCCTTCAACAGGTACAGGTCGCGCGAGAACGCCGGCTTGAAGACGCTCCCCCCGAACGCGAGGTGCTTGCCGTCGGGCGAGAAGACGAAGTTGGCGCAGTTCTTCTGCACGCTCGTCACGGCGCCGTCGGGCAGGCTCACCAGCATCAGCTCGCCGACGCGCTCCACCTGCTCGCCGACCAGCGAGACGGGGTGGAACTTCTGGCGGAACGCCAGGCGGGTCGAGTCGGCCGCGAAGGCGTAGTCGTTGACGCGCTCGCCGATCTTCTTCGCGCCCGCGCCGTCGGCCGCCGCCAGCCACAGCTCTCCGGGCTCGGTGGGCGTGTCGCCCTGAACCCAGACGATCCACTTGCCGTCGGGGGAGAGCTGGAAGCGCAGCACCGAGTCGGCCAGCTTCTGGGGCTTGAGCGCGGTGGCGTCGGCGGTGAAGAGCTCGAAGCGCGGCGTGCTGGCGGTCTCCCGCGCCGTCCACGCCAGCCGCCCGCCGTCTTTGGAGAGCTCGTAGTCGCCCACTTGATCGGTGAGCTTCTTGGGCGGCCGCTTGTCGTCGTCGAGCGAGGCCTGGAAGAGCCCGCCGCCCGCCGACACCCGCCGCCGGAAGTAGAGCATTCCGCTCTGGGGCGCGAAGTCCGCCGTCGCCACCTCGCCGGAGATCGGCTTGAAGGGCCCCGCGGGAAGCGGGCCGGCCTTGAGCACGCCGTCGTCGACGAAGGCCACGCGCTTGGAGTCGTCGCTCGGCACGACGTAGGTCACCGCGCCGCCCAGGCGTTGGCGCTCCGTCTTCAGATCCTGGAGGTCCTGCGCCATCAGCTCGCCGGACTGCTGCGCGGCGTTGTAGCCCGCGAGGAAGAAGGCCCAGCGCGAGTCCTTGGAGAAGAGCTGCCCGCCCGGCATGTTGGTCACGCCGTTGCCGAGCTTCACCGGCTCGCCCCCGGCGGTCGGTACGGCCCACAAGACGCCCAAGCGCATCGGCTGGGGCACGCCCTCGAGCCTCGGCTTCTCCGCGTCCAACAGGACGGTGACGATCTTCCCATCGGCGGTGGCGCGCAGGTCGGTGCCCGCGCCGGCGAGCCTCTTCTCTCCCAGGCCGCCGATCTTCGGGCGCTCCTTCTGCACGCCCATGCGCACGCCGCCGCCGCTCGGCTCCGGCGCCTTCTTCTCGCCGCCCTTGCCCTGGCAGGCAGCCAGCACCACCACGCACCCGGCCACGAAGAGTCGGTTCACGAGAAGCCTCCCTACACCAACGACACCGGCGCGGGGACGTTCGTTTCCTCGCTCTCGCGCCTGTCCGGCACGGGCGAGACCGGGTGCGGCGCGCTCTTCGCCCAGTCCGAGAACGCCGCCCGCGCGCGCTCGGCGTACTTCGCGCGCTTGTCGGCCTTCTTGGCCTTTCCGAGGAGCGGCGGGAAGAGCGCGAACACGACGTTGGTCGGCTGGTAGCGGTAGCCCTCGGGGTGCGCCTCGCCGGTGACGTGGCGGTGGAGCGCGCCCAGCGCGGTCTCGGCGGGCGGCGGCGTGAAGGGGCGGCCCGAGAGGCGGGCGTGCACCGCCAGCGCCGTCAGGTAGCCGCAGGCGGTCGACTCGACGTAGCCCTCGACGCCGGCGATCTGCCCGGCGAGGAAGACGCGCGGCTCGGCCTTCAACGACAGGTCTTTGGAGAGCAGCCGGGGCGAGTCGACGAAGGTGTTGCGGTGAATCTGTCCCATGCGCACCCACTCGGCCTTCTCCAGCCCGGGGATCATGCCGAAGATGCGCTTCTGCTCCGGCCAGGTGAGCCGCGTCTGAAAGCCCACCAGGTTCCAGGCGGTGCCGGCCTTGTCCTCCATGCGCAACTGCACCACCGCGTGGGGCCGCTTCCCGGTGCGCGGGTCCAGAAGGCCCACCGGCTTCATCGGCCCGAAGGCGAGCACCTCGTCGCCGCGCTCGGCCATCACCTCGACCGGCAGGCAGCCCTCGAAGTACTTCGGCTCCTCGAAGGCGTGCGGCGTCACCTTCTGCCCGGCGCGCACCTCGGCGACGAAGCGGCGGTACTCGGCCTCGTCCATCGGGAGGTTCAGGTAGTCGTCGCCGCCGCCCTTCCCGTAGCGGCTCTGGCGGAAGGCCTTGGTGTGATCGACCGAGTCGCCGGCCACGATGGGCGCGATGGCGTCGTAGAAATAGAGCTTCTCGCCGGTGAAGGGCGCGAGGGCCCGGGTCAGCGCCTCACTGGTGAGCGGGCCCGTCGCCACCACCACGGTGCCGGGCGGGATCTGGGTCACCTCGCCCGATTCGAAGCGCAGGCGCGGGCTCGCTCGGAGCCGCCCCTCGACGTCGCTCGAGAAGCCCACCCGCTCCACCGCCAGGGCGTCGCCCGCCGGCACCCGGTTCGCGTCGGCCGCGGAGAGGATGAGGCTCCCCACCCGCCGCAGCTCCTCGTGCAACAGCCCCACCGCGCCGTGGGGGTTGTCGCTGCGCAGCGAGTTCGAGCAGACGAGCTCGGCCAGGTGATCGCTGTGGTGCGCGGGCGAGCGCCTCACGGGCTTCATCTCGCGCAGCACGACGTCGTGCCCGAGCCGCGCGAGCTGGTGGGCGCACTCGCAGCCGGCGAGGCCTCCACCGATGACGGTGATGGGGTCAGCGGTCACTCTTTAGGCTCCGTTCGGTGGCGGAGCCGGGGAGCGGCTCGCCTCAGTCTTCCTTCGCGATGACGATGAACCGGAAGTTCTCGAGCTCGTTCTGGCCCGCCGTGTACAGCACCGCGCTCAAGACCTCGTACGGCACGCGCTTGTCGCCGATGACCGAGACCTCGTGGTTGAACGGGGCCGCCGGGTTGCGCTCGGCGATGTACTTGAGCTTCTCGACCTCCTTCTTCAGCGCCTCGTCGAGCGGGAGGATGAGGTTGCCCTGGCGCGCGTCCGCGGGGATCTGCGCGCCCGGGCTCAAGTCGAGCTTGTTCCGGTCGCCGACCAAGATGTGCTTCGGCGTGATGGTGACGCAGACCGTGTCCTTCGGGGTCAGGCGCGTCGACGAAATCGCCGGCTTGAAGTCTTCCGACGCCGTGACCGCCACCGTCGACGACGAGTACGACTTGATCAAGAAGACGAGGATGATGGTCATCATGTCCATCATCGCCGTGATGTTGAGCTCCTTGATCTCGCCCTCGGCCTCGCGCTCCTTGCGCTTCTTCCGCGCCATCGCCTTGCGAAAGCGCATGCGCTGGATGTCTTCTTCGGAGAGCTGCCCGGCGGGAGCGTGCGGCGTCGGCGCGGCCATCAGAAGCTCCCCAGGGTCACGTCGGGAAAGAGCAGCTTGTGATCGCCGATCGTCTCGCGCGTCGCGTCCATCGCGCCCACCAGCACCTCGTAGGGCGTCTTGGCGTTGGCGGCGATGATCACCTTCGACTCGGAGGACGGCGCGACCTTGCCCTCGCGGATCATGTCCATCGCGGCGGTCTTGATCTCCTTCATCTTCTCGTTGAGCGCCTTGTAGTCGGGAGTGCCGTCGGGGAGGTTGGGAATGGTCGGTGCTCCCTGGCCGGGCACCGAGCCCTCGGGCGCCGCTCCGGGGAGCACGCCGCCGGTCGCCGCGACGTAGAAGCCGTTGTCTGCGATGGCCACCGTCAGCATCAACTCGGGCACCTTCTTCTCACCGTCGCCGCCGCCACCGCCGCCATAGGTCGGCGCGTTGACGTTCAGGATGCCGAAGGTCGCCAGACCCGACATCGACAGGAGCATGAAGATGGTGAGGTTCATGAGGATGTCGAGGTACGGGACGATGTTGAGCTCGCCCGCCTCTTCTTCCTCTTTCGGCTTCAGCTTCCGCTTGGAGACGTGAAAGGCCATGTTCCTCGAACCAAAGACAATGCGGTTGGACCGCGGGTTCCGTCGGGCTTACGAGGCCTTCTCGAAGTCCATCGCGCTGGTCTCGCCGGCCGAGCGGCGACCGAGCAGGTTCTCGAGCTTCATCGCGTTGAGCTCGACCGTCTCGACCATCGACCGGGCGTAGGCGGTGAGGAAGAGGTGGAAGATGATGCAGGTCACCGCGATACCGAGGCCGAACGCGGTGTTGTTCATGGCCTCCGAGATGCCGCGGGAGAGCAGCGCCTGCTTCTGGTCGGCGGGCACGTTGCCCATCGACTTGAACGTACCGATGAGGCCGACGATGGTGCCGATGAGGCCGAACAGGGTGGCGACGTTGGCGAGCGACCACAGCCACTGAATGCGGGTCGAGATGTGCGGGTTGTTCTCGAGGATCGACTCCTCGATGGCCTTCGCGATCTCGATCTCGCCGCGGTTCGCGCGGGTGAGGCCGGCGCGGATGACCTTCGCGAGCGGCGCGTTCGGAGCGGCGCCGCACAGCTTCACCGCGCGGTCGACGTTGCCGGTGAGCACGAGCTTGGTGATCTGCTCCATGAACGGGCCGGCGTTCAGGTTGTAGCGGAACATGAGGGTCACGATGCGCTCGACGACGACCGCCATCGCGCAAGCAAGCCAGAAGATGTTCACGAACATGAACGGGCCGCCTTCCTTGAAGAAGGAGACCAGCGTGTCCTTGAAGCTCTCTTTCGCCGGCTCGGCGTTCAGGACCACGTCGAGGAGCTGGTGAACCATCATTGAGGAAGACATGTGCGTCGTTGTTCCTTTCAACAAAAACGGCGACGGAGAACCTTGCGGTTTCTAGTGTGCGGCCCCGATCGCGTCAACAACCGAACTCAATCGTCCTACGAAACCCTCTCATATCGGCGGCCCACTCTTTGGACCACGTGTCCGGAGAGCTCGAGTTCGGTGAGGGCGCCCGACAACGCCCCCGAATCGAGGCCCGCCGTCGAGAGGAGATCGTCGAAATCTCGGGGTTCCTTGGACAGCGTTTCGAGCAGGGCGCGAGCGCGAAGCGAGAGCGTCTCGATCGACTCGCAGGGTGTCGGTTGCGCGTTCACCTGTACCTTCGGAGAGGCGTCGAGACCGAGCGCGCGCGCCACGTCGTCGGCGGACAGGCAGGCGGTCGCGTCGCCGTCGCGGATGAGGCGGTTGGGCACCCAGGCCAGCGGGTTCGACGGGTCGCCGGGCACCGCGAGAATCTTACGCCCCTGACCGCGCGCCGCCCGCGCGGTGTGAATCGAGCCCGAGGTCGGGTCGCCGCGCAGCACGACGGTGACGCCGGCGGCGCCGGAGATCAGCCGGTTCCGGCGGGGGAAGTTGGCCTTGCACGGTCGAGTGCCCGGCGGGAACTCGGTGAAGAGCGTGCCGCCGCCGTCATGGAAGGGCCGCGCCAGCGCGCGCTGGGGCGGGTCGAGCTCCTCGAGGGCCGAGCCCAAGAAGGCCCACGTCTCTCCCGCGGCCGAGAGGGCGCCGAAGTGGCACGCGGAGTCGATTCCCTCGGCGCCGCCGGACACCACCCCGATGCCGAGCTCGGCCACCGCGTGCGCCAGCTCGCGCGCCCGCGCCAGGAAGCCGGCCTCCGGGTGCCTCGAGCCGACCATCGCCGCGCGGAAGCGGGGCGGCGCCGCCGCGCCCGGGCCGAGGTGGAAGAGCACCGGCGGGGCGTTGTCCACGCCGGTGAGGAGGTGCGGCCATGCCGGGTCTTGGGGGAAGGCCATGGCGTAGCCGAGCGCGAGCACCCGGCGCTCGAGGCGCTCGGCGACGTCGGAGAGGCGCTCGACGCCCTCCAGGGCGCGGAAGGCCCGGGGCTTCCAGGCGATGGCGCCCTTCCACTCCGAAAGCGGCCGCTCGAGCACGGCGCCGTAGTCGTCGCCGAAGTGGCGTCGCACCTGCTCGATGGTCTTCGGGCCGATGCCCTGGAGCGACCACAAGGCCGCCGTCACCCGCGCTTCTCGCGTCAGCTCCCCCATGAGGAGCGATCTACCAGGGGCCCCTGACAGCGGGCGGAGCGCGCGCTCAGCGCATCGCCGAGCGGGCGCGCACCACGCGCATCTCGACGTTGTCGCCCTTCACCAGGTCGCGCAGCGACTTCGTCACCAGGCAGGTGGTCGCCTTCGACTTCACCTCGAAGGCCATGCAGGCGCCCACGTCCTCGCGGGGCCAGGCCTCGTCGACCATCTCGGGGTGCAGCACCGAGTCCATGCCCATGCCGTCCTTGGCGCGCCACACGTGGAAGATGTTGCCCGGCTTGACGCCGTCGTCGGCTCCCTTGTCGATGATCACGATCTGGTTCTCGGCGAACATGGTCAGGTACGGCGTGGTGGAGCTCACGACGAACGCGCCCTTGATCTCGCGCTCGTTGGGTCGCGCCGCCACCGAGTGAATCAGCGACTCGCCGAGGGGCCCGAGGAAGTCACCGCGGCGGATGTCGTCGAACTGCCTCTCGATGGTGCACACCGCCAGGCCAGTCTTGTCCTGCTTCACCACGCGGCCGGCGCCGACGATCTTGGTGATGAAGCCGACCGACTGGTGGGTGATCGGGTGGATGACCTCACCGGCGCTGCGAAAGATGACGAAGGCGTCGCCCAGCTTCATCGGGTGACCGTCCCTGAACCGGGCGTAGAACTGCTCGGGCGGCGAGAGCATCTCGGTCTGCGCGAAGGAGCCCGCGATGACGCCGCTCTCCTCGACCTCGCCCGGGGTCACGAAGCCCGTGGCCTGCAGCGCGATCGCCTTCTTGGGCACGTAGCCGATGGGGCCGCTCACCGAGATGCGCCCCTCCTCCTCGTCGGGAACGTAGGTCGACTCCTCGACCTCACCGGCCGGCTCTTCTCCCGAAGGCTGTTGGCCCACCTCGACCTGCGTCGGCGTCTCCTCGCCGCCCTGGAAGAAGCGCACCACGTTGCCGGGGTAGATCCAGTGCGGGTTGGCGATCTCCGGGTTGTAGGACCAGACCTTGGGCCAGTACCACGGGCTGCCGAGGTACTTCTGCGACAGGTCCCACAGGGTGTCGCCCTTCTCGACCGTGTGGGCGCTGCTCGGCTGCCCCGTGCCCTCTCCGGCGGCGGGAGCGCCCGGCGCCACGGTGGAGCTGCCCTCCGGCTGCGGCGGCGCCTCGCCTTCGCCCGCGCCCTGGCCGGCGTTCTTGGCGCTCTTGATCTGGGCCCCGCCCTGCTGCGCGGCGGACGCGCCCGGCAGGAGGAGCAACGACGACAAGGAGGCGAGGAGGACGTGCTTTCGCATGGTGAGTCTCACGGGGTTGCGGCGTTGGAGGCAGACGGGAGAGAAGCGAGGCGGGCCTGGGCCTGACTGGCGGCGGAGGTGCCGGGGAAGCCACTGACGATGCGCTCCAAGGTGGCCTTGGCCTCCTTGGGCTTGTTCAACTTCACGCGGCACTCGGCGAGCTTGAGCATCGAGTCGAGCACGGCGTCACCGGCGGGGTACTTCTGCACCACCTGATCGAAGGTCTTCGAGGCCTGCTCGTAGTCCTTGAGCGCGACCATGCCGAGGCCCGCGAGGTAGAGCGCGTTGTCGGCCTTCGGGTGTCGCGGCCAGTCGGTGGCGAACTGCAACAACTGGCTGATGCCGCCCTCGGCGTTGCCGGTGTTGAGGGCCTCTGAGCCGTTCTGGAACTGCGAGTCGGCCACGATCGTGTCGGCCTCGCCCATCGGCGCGCCCTGGGGCGTGCTCTTCAGATCGATGACCGTGTCGGGGGTGGGCTCGGCGACCTCGACCTCGGTGGCGATCTTGGGCGCCGCTTCCTTCTTCGGCTTGAGCTTCACCACGGTGAGCGCGGGCAGCGCTTCTTTGGCGATCGGCGCGGGGGCGGGCCTCGCGGTCGACGGAGCCTGCGGCGCAGGCGTCGAGCGCGCGGTGGAGACGGCGAGCTGCTGCTCGAGCTTCTCCAGGCGAGACTCGAGACGCTCGTTCTCGGCGCGCAAGGCACGCACCGACGACGAGAGGTCGGTCAGCTCGGCCCGAGAGACGTGCTCGGTGGCGCACGCCGAAAGGGCCAACGCACAGATGGCAGCGAGGAGTCGAATGGCAACGAAAGTGTAGGAAGCGGACGATCCCTGGGTCAAGAAATCGCCCGAGCCGCGCTACAGGTGTGTTTCGAACCTGCACGTGATGAACGAGAGGTGCCGGCCGGTGCGGCCCTGGTCGCGACGGTGCGAGTAGAAGCGAGCGTCGCAGCTCGTGCACGCGCCCAGCGCGTCAACCTGGCCACGGGGCACGCCGCTCTGCTCGAGGGACTGGCGAACGCAGGCGGCGAGATCGAGGAAGGGCTTCGCGCGGCCCTCCACGCGACGAACCACGGCGGCGCCGAAGGCGGCGGCGAAGCGGTCGGGCACGTCGCCGTCGACCTCGAAGCAGCACGGGCCGATGGCCGGGCCGATGGCGGCGCGCAGGTTCTCGGGCCTGGTGCCCTGCGCCACCAGCGCGTCGATGGCCTTCACCACGATCTTCGCGATGACGCCGCGCCAGCCGGCGTGCACCGCGGCGACGCGCCGGCCGATGGGGTCCTCGAGGAGGATCGGCAGGCAGTCGGCGGTGCGCACGCCGATCGCGACGCCGGGCGCCTGGGTCCACTGGCCGTCGGCGGTCGGCGGCGCCTGGGGCGCGACCTCGGTCGCTTCGATCACCAGGTCGCCGTGAACCTGCGAGAGCAAGCGGATGCGATCGGGCGCCACCTGGGCGGCCGCGGCGAGGCGCTCGAGGTTCGCCTCCACGTGAGCGGGCTCGTCGCCCACGGTGGCCGAGGCGTTGAGCGACGCGAAGGGCCCCTGAGACAGTCCGCCCTGCCGCGTGGGGAAGCCGTGCGGCGCCGAGAGGAGCTTCGATTTCAGCAATTCCACGCTTCACACCATACCGCAGGTGCTCCATTGTGCCGGCGGCCGTCTCTCCCACTCGCCGGAGCTTTTCCTGAACTCGGTCGGACAGAAGCTGCTCGTGGCGATCGCCCTGCCCGCCATCGCGGTGGCGCTGTGGGGCCTTCTCATGACCTGGCGGCGTACCGACGACGCGGTGCGGGCCGACATCCAGGCGGACGCCCTCGGCTACGCGACCTTCCTCGCCACCAGCTTCGGCGCGGTGGAGGACGTGCGGCCCGGCACGCCGCCCCGGGTGGCGCACCGGGCGGTGACCCTGGCCCTGCGCAGCAACTGGTCGGCGCTGCGGGCGGTGGGCGACGTGCGCATCGTCGACGCGAAGGGCGTGGTGCGCTGGTCGCGGCGCATCGAGGAGGAAGACAAGGCGCTGCCGGACGCGGGCCGCATTCTCGGCTCGCGCGGGGTGACGGCGAGCTTCGAGGGCGGCGCCGGTTGGCCCTGGAGCCCGGCGCGCGGAGGCGAGGTGCTGTCGCAGCTGGGAGGCGTGGGCTGCGGCGGCTGCCACTTTGGCGACGCCACGCTGCGCACCGGCTACCTGCAGCTCACCGTCGACGCCCCGGCCCTGCGCCGCGAGGTGTCGGACGTGTTCCTCAACGCCACCATGGCCGTGCTGGTGTTCTCGCTGGTGCTGATCGGCGCGAGCGCCCTGGGCTTGCGGATCTTCCTCACGCGGCCCCTGACGCGGCTGGTGACGGTGATGCGCCGGGCGGAGGGCGGCGAGCTGCTCGTGCGCGCGCCGGTGATGGGGAGGGACGAGATCGGCCGCCTGTCGATCGCCTACAACCGCATGCTGGCCAGGCTCACCGAGCTCAAGGCGGTGGACATCGATCGCCAGGCAGACCTCGACAAGGCGCACGCCGAGCTGGTGCTCAAGGAAGAGCTCGAGCAGCTGAACACCAAGCTCGAGGTGCGGCTGGAGGAGCTGCAGGGGCTGTTCGAGCTCGCCCGCACCATCAACTCCACGCTCGATCTCGAGCAGGTGCTGGACCGGGTGGCGAGCACGGTGCCCAAGTTCGGCGTGCCGAAGTTCTCGATCATGCTGCTCAACCCCGAGGGACTGCTCGAGGTGGTCAAGGCCCGCACCGGGAACCCCAACAGCGTGGGCTTGAGCTTCGCCATCGGCGAGGGCATCTGCGGGCGGGCGGCGCAGATCCTCCGGTCGGTGTACGTGCCCGATCTGGAAGCGCCCTCCCCCTTCAAGGTGCGGGGTGGCGAGGGCTCACGGGGGCGGGGCTGCCTGTTGGCCGTGCCGATGCTTCACGCCGACGAGCTGTTCGGGGTGCTCAACTTCGAGCGCGGGGAGAAGGCCGACTTCAGCTCGGACGAGATCGAGTTCTTCACCGCGGTGACCGATCAGGCGGCGATGGCGGTCGCGAACGCGCGGCTGCACGAGCAGACGGTGACCCTGTCGATCACCGACCCGCTCACCGGCGTCCCCAACCGGCGGCACCTGTTCCAGCAGCTCGAGTCGGAGATCAACCGCGCCAACCGCTTCGGCACGCAGCTGTCGATGCTGATGATCGACATCGACTTCTTCAAGCACCTCAACGACACCGCCGGGCATCGCGCGGGCGACGAGGTGCTGCGCGAGGTGTGCCGGCTGCTGAAGAAGAACCTGCGCAAGGTGGACACGCTCGCGCGCTACGGCGGCGAGGAGTTCGCGGTGCTCCTGCCGCAGGTGCCGCGCCACGAGGCGGTCGACGTGGCGGAGAAGCTCCGCCGCGCGGTGGAGGAAGCGCCCCTGGAGCACGGCAAGACGCAGCCCATGGGCAAGGTGACGATCTCCGTCGGCGTGGCCAGCCTGCCGGTGGACGCGACCGATCAGGCCCGGCTGGTCGACTGCGCCGACTCGGCCCTCTACGCCTCGAAGCGCGGCGGGAGGAACAAGGTGTCGGCGTTCGAGAACGGCATGGAGACCCACCCCGGGCGCGAGCGGGGCCCCCGGCCGGCGGCGCGGCCGAACTGAGCTCGGCCCCCCCCCCGAGTTCCTCGCTACTTCCCGCCCGTCGCCACCGAGAGCGTCGCGCCGGCCGAGTACGCGGTGAGCTCCGGCGCGTACATCGACTGCAGCGTGGCGGGCCCCAGCTTGAAGGTGCCGCTCATCGCCACGCGCACGCGGTACTTCAGCGTCACCACGCCAGCGGGCATGGTCTCGAGGAAGAAGTTGGTCGCCGAGTCACGGTACTCCTCGTAGACGCCGACGCCCTGATCCCACCGGAAGCGGCTCTGGGCGTTCTCGGGCTCGAAGCCGGCGCCGCGCGGGTCGCGCACGTGCACGTACTCGGCGGCCTGCTTGGCCTCGAGCGTGAGCTGTACCTCGACCTCGTCGCCCGGCTCCAGCTTCGTCGCCGCCGTCAGCGGGGTGAGGCGCGCCTCGCTGCCTTGCTTCTCTCGCTTGAAGTAGGCGCGGCTCACCTTGAAGAAGTCGCCGTCGCCCTTCGCCGGCGGGTTCTCGGTGGAGAAGTGCCAGGTGGCGGTGGCGAACTGGAGCCCCTTGGTCGCCTTGGAGACGGTGACCGCCGACATCGTCTTGGGATCGAGCTCGGGCCCCGGAATCGTCCACTGCGTCTTCTTGCCGGCGAAGGTGTTGGGCTCGAAGACGAAGCGCTTCTCCAGCTTGCCGACGACGACCTTCGACTCCTCGCGCACGGAAAGCGCCTTCTCGGCCGAGAGGTACTTCACCACGGCGGCGATCACCTCGGCGGTGGCGCGGGTCGACTTCCAGTGGCCGAGCTTCTTGTTGAGGAGCAGCCACTGCACCAGGCCGGCGCGGCGCGGGTCCTTGGGGTCGAGCTCCATCAACACCCGCAAGGCCAGCGCGTGCCCCTCGAGCGTGTCGTTGTACCAGAGCCAGGCGCGCGGCTCGGGCTGCCAGAAGGTGCCCTCGTCGGGCGTGGTCTTCGCCGAGTCCATCACCGCGTCGAAGACCTTCTTCGCGTCGGCGTCCCGGCCGGCCCGCTTCAGCGCCAGCGCGAGGTAGCCCTTCAGGATGGGCGAGTGCTTCGTCCACCGGGCGAAGGCGTAGTCGAGGAGCTTCGCGCGCTCGCCGTCGCCCAGCGCGCCCCCGAGCCACGACTCGTCGGGGAACGACGAGGCGACGTACACGAGCTGGGTCAGGTGCTCGGCGCTGCAGGTCGTCTCGGTGAGGCAGCGGGCCCAGTTCCGACGGTAGTCCTCGCCCACGAAGGTCCACGCCTTCTGCACGACCTCCTTCGGCACCAGCACGTCGGCCTCGGCCGCGCGCGCGAAACCTGAGAGCAGGTAGAGCGTCATGTACGGCGATGGCGGGCCGCCGGGGAACCAGGGGAAGCCGCCCTCCGAGGTCTGCGCCTTGACGAGCTTCGCCAGCGCCGAGGCGCGCTCGGCCTCCACGGCCTTCGGGTCGAGCATGGCGACGAGCTCGGTGTTCTTGTCCTCTCCGCCCTTGGCCTCGGCGAGCCACGGCGACTCCTCGAGCGCGAGCTTCCGGTTGGGATCGACGGCGTCGAAGGTCTCGAGCCGCGTGGTGCGCGTGGACATCGCCTTGGCCATCGAGGCGAGCGCGGGGTTCGAGCGGAACACGCCGCTGACGATGGCGGTGGAGAGGAAGCGGTTCAGCGTCTGCTCGGTGCACTCGTAGGGGTACTTGGCGAGGTACGGGAGCGCGGCGAGCACCGAGTCGAAGAGCTGCGCCTCGATGGTGACCACGAGCTGCTCGTCGACGCGCGACGGATCGTCCGTCTTCGCCAGGTCGTCGAAGCGCAGGGTGCGCGACTCGGCGTCGTGGAGCGCCGCGAAGCGCGACTGCGAGAGCCGCACCCGCGAGGGCAACAGGGGCAAGGGCCGCTGCTCGCCGTCGGAGACGCCGCCGGCCTTGGCGACGATCTTCACCAGCACCTCGCCGACGCGCCGGGGCGCGACCAGCGGCACGGTGACGGTGGTCCCTTCCCCCGCCTTCACCGTGAAGGGCATGGGGGCCGCCGAGGCGACGCCGAACTCCGCGAGCACGCTCTTCTGGGTCTGGGGATCGAGCAGCTCGAAGACCAGCTCGCCCTTCAGATCGTTCGGCGACGCGTCGTTGATGGCGATCTTCAGGCTGGCGCGATCGCCCTCCCGCAGGAAGCGCGGCAGGGCCGGCCGCACCATCAGGTCCTTCACCGAACGGGTGGTCTTCTCGATCGCCCCGCCTCGCAAGTCCTTGGTCACCGCCGCGGCCCAGACCTTCCACTTGGTCACCGAGTCGGGGACCTTGAACTCCACGGCCACCTGCCCCTTGGCGTCGGTGAGGAGCTGCGGCGCCCAGAACGCGGTCTCGGAGAAGTTGGTGCGCACCTGGGGCGGCGGCGGGCCCTCGGGCGCGGGCTTCTGCTCGGGCGGGGGCATCCCGGCCGCGATCTCCTTGAGCGCCTTGGCCGGCGCCGGGGCCGAGGCCGGGAGCAGCTCGCTGGACTTGGCCCGACTGAACCCCATGCGGTACTGGCGGGTGCTCCGCGCGCCCGGCCCGCCGACCCCGTAGCGCTCGAGCTCCTGGAACAGGTCGGCCCTGAGCATCGGCGCGCTCGGCAAGGTGAACCACGCGCGCTGCGAGAGCCACTGCGAGGTCGCGGCGCCGACACCGTCCTCGATCGTCGGCCCGTGCGAGCGCGCGGGCCACAGGCTCATCGTCGACGGCGGCACGTGCGGGCCGAAGAGGTCGAGCGACTGGTCGTACATCGACGCCAGCACCTCGGCGGCGCCGGCCTCCATGGTTCCCTTGGCGCCCTTCACGGTGATGCGGAAGGTCTCCGGCGCGCCGGGGGTGAGCCGGTCGCGGAAGGTCGCGAAGTCGAGGGTCAGGGCGCGGTCGGTCCACGGCACGGTGATGGCGCGGCTGGTGCGCACGCGCTGCCAGTCGCGCACCACCGAGGCCACCACCAGGAAGCCGCCGCGATCCTCGGGCTTCACCAGGCGCTCGACGATCACGGGGTCCTTCCCCGAGGTGAGCCAGCGCCGCTCGACCAGCGCCCCAGCGCGGTAGAGCTCCACGAGCACGCTCTGGCCCTCCAGGCCCGAGCTCACCAGCCAGCGCGCGGTGCCGCCGACCTCCAGCGCGCTCCTCTCCAGCTCGAGCACCAGCGGCAGGTTCGCGGGCGAGCGATCGCGCCCGGCCACCAGCACCTCGGTGGCCATGGTGAAGGGGGTGCCCGAGGCGTCCTTCGTCTCGTAGCGCACCCGCCACGCGCCCGCCGGCAGCGCGGGCAAGGTCAACGTGGCCTGCCCCGCGGCGTCGTGCTGCACCTCACCCTTCCCGAGCTCGTCGCCGTCGCCGAAGCGGCGCAGGGTCGCGGCGGCGTCGAAGCCCGGGTTGAAGCGGGCCCGCACCTCGTCGCGCGCGGCCTTCTGCCGCTCGGGGGTCGCGCCCGGCTCGACGTCCACCGGCTCCTCGGCCGGCAGCAGCGTGCGCCCCGGCTGCTTGAGCGAAACCACCCGCCAGGTGCCCTTGCCCGCGCTCGGCGAGCCGTCGAGATCGCTGCGCTGCACCGCGAGCTCCATCGGCTGACCCTCGCGGAAGAAGCCGGTGGCCTTGGAGAAGGCGGCCTGCACCGAGACGAACCCCAGGCGCAGCCGCTTCGAGGCCGAGCGCGTCTCGCCCGCGTCGTCGGTGAGATCGGCGTCGACGGTGAACGAGTAGGTCACGTCTCTCGAGGCCTTCGGGTCGGCCGCGGGCGTGAAGCTCACCGCGAAGGTGCCGTCGGGCTTGACCTGAGCCTCCCCCACCCCGACCACCTGGGGGCTGACGGAGGGCACGTTCCACCACCACCACGGGTAGACGGGCGCGCGCTGCACGCGCCACTTCACCTTGCCCGAGGCGACCGGCAGCCCGAAGACGTAGCGGGCCTCGCCCAAGAGCGTGACGGGGGCGTTGAGCTTGGCGCCGGCCGCGGCGTCCTTGAACGAGACCTCGAAGGTGGGCCGCTTGTACTCCTCGACCCGCACCTCGGAGGAGCCGCCCCGGGTGTGCACCGACCAGCGGCCGAGCAGGCGGCCGAGCGGCAGCTCGAAGCTCCCCGCCGCCGAGCCGAAGGCGTTGGTGGTGACGGTGGTGGAGGCGACCTCCTGGTAGTTCGCGTCCTGCAGCACCACTGTCAGCTTGGTGCCCGGCGAGACCTGGTAGCGCGCGTCCTTCGCCTTGCCCTGGTAGGCGACGACCTTCCACAGGAGCTTCTGACCCGGGCGGTAGACGGAGCGATCGGTGAAGACCAGCGCCGCCTCGACCGGCGGCGGCTCGCTGACGAAGAAGCGCTGCTCGTGCTCGCTGACCACCAGGTCCTCGCCGCTTCTCGCCACCGTCAGGTAGCCGAACTTGCCCTGGGTCATCTTCTCGGTGGCCTTGAGGCGGGCGACGCCGTCCTTGTCGGTGACGGCGGTGGCGACGACGCTGCGCGGCGTCTCCCAGTTGCCGCCCCACAGCTCGATCTTCACGCCCGCTTTGGGCGCGCCGGTGGCGCCGTCGCGGACCACGGCCACCTGGCCGCCGCCGGTGTCGTCGAGCTGCACGCTCATCGCCAGCGAGGAGACGAAGAGCGGCAGCGCCACGAGCTGGTTCTTGTCGTCGGCGAAGTCCGGCCGGGCCGAGGCGATGACCGCCCACAGCCCCGGCTTCTTGATCGGCGGTGTGAACACCGTGCGGTGCAGCTGGAGATCGGGCGTGGGCGTGAGGGTCTGCGTCCACTCGGCCAAAGGCTTGGTCGCCAGGAGTGCGCGGAGCCGCTCCTGCGGAACGGCGAAGCCCCAGGACTTCGCCTTGAGCACCGAGTCGAGGTCCACTTCGTAGGCGCGGAACGAGGCCGAGGGGAGGTTCCGCGCCGTGACCTGCAGCGATGGCCGGCCGGCGCCGTCGACGCGCATGCCCTCGAGCGAGTACCCGGGCGCCTCGAGCTCGGCGACCAGGGCCTGGCAGCGCTGGGCGCCGGGCGTGCCGGCGAAGGCGCGCATGCCCTCCTTGGCGGTGTCGCGGGCCTCGAGCAGCGCGCCGCGCTCCCGCTGCCACTGGGCGAGGGAGGCGCGCGCCCAGGCGGAGAAGGGCACCGCGGCGTCGGCCGTGACGCGGGCCGCGAGGGCGCTCTCGAGCGCTCGCCGCTGGTCAGCGGAGGTGAAGGCCGCGCGCAGCCGCTCCAGGCGCTCGAGGCGCGCGGCGAGGGCGCCGTCCTGGTGTCCCTGGGCGAGGTGCCAGGTCTCGTGCTCGTCGAGCAGCGCCGCTAGGCGCACCAGCGGGTGCGGCGCCGGATCGGCCGGATCGATCTTCGCGCCACCGGCCACCAGCGCCGGGAAGTCGACGCGCCACAGCTCGTTCGACTGCTCGGGAGTCCAGTAGTTCGAGCGGGCGAGCCAGCGCACCCAGAAGTACGCGACCACGTCGCGGAGCGTGTCGCGCACGCCGCGCCCGTAGTTGTTCGCCTCGGTCAGCTCGGGCAGCGCCGTCATCGGGACGAGGCCGAGCTTGTCGCGCTGCTTCCACGCCTCGGCGTAGGCGCGGTCGATCTCCTGGGCCAGCTCGCGGGTCGTCTGCTTGGAGAGCTCTTTGGCCCCGAGGCCGCCGACGAATTCGCGCCGGCCAATCTCGTAGGAGTTCAGGTCGAGGTAGGTCTCGAGCGCGATCGCATCGGCGAGCTGAACCTCGAGGCGCGGCACGAGGGCCGTGGGCCAGGCCTCGGCCCGGAGCCGCTGCACCGCGGTCTCGAAGCCGGCGAGCCCGATGCGGAGCTGGGTGAGCCGCACCAGGGCCTTCGCCAGCTCGGCGTCGTCCTTCTTCGCCCGCGCGTCGGCGAGCCGGGCCTCCACGGCCTTCGAGGCGGCCTCGAGCTTCTGCTCCTTGGCGAGGGTGTCGACGTCGTTCCAGGAGGGGATCTGCGACAGCACCGAGACGGTCAGCGCGAGCGCGAGCATGCCGGCCGTGTAGCACGGGGGTGGCCGATCCTCCCGTCTCCCCTCAAGCGGAGCCGGGGCCTACTTCCGCTTGAGGCCCACCAGGTACACCTCGACCGACGCGCCGCGGGTGGCCTCGGGGCGAACCACCTTCACGTCCTGGTACAGGGCGCGGACGTCCTCGCGGAAGGCCTCGAAGTCGCCGCCCATGAAGAGCTTGGCGACGAAGTGCCCGCCGGGTCTGCCGCGCGTCTTCGACACCTCGAGGGCCTTGCCCGCCAGCCGCAAGGAGCGCGCCTCGTCGGTGGCGTGCACGCCGGTGGTCTTGGGCGCCAGGTCCGACACCACCACGTCGAAGGTGCCGGCGTAGAGCTCGAGCAGCTTCTCGTCGAACTCCGGCGCGAGCACGTCGAGCACCGCGGTCTTCACGTTCGGCCGGCCGAGGGAGCGAATGGGCGCCAGGTCGACGCCCACCACGGTGCCCGAGTCACCCACGATGCCGAGGATGATCTGCAGGAAGCCGCCGGGCGCGGCCCCCATGTCGAGCACCGCCTGGCCCTTCTTGAAGATGGAGAAGCGCTTGGCGATCTCGTCGATCTTGAACGCCGAGCGCGCGCGCAAGCCCTCGTCCTTCGCCTTGCGAAAGTAGAAGTCTTTCGGGTTGTACGACCGCTTCGTCACGGGGCCTCAGGGCTTCGCGCCGGCGGCCGGCGCCGCCGAGTCCGACAGGTCGTCGCCGTTGGCCGCGCTCTTCACCTTCTCGAAGAGCTTCAGGTAGCGCGTCTCGGCGAAGTCCTTCGCCTTGTCGACGTTGATGCGGTGCGCGCCGTGCGCGGAGATGAGCGCCTGGAAGACGCGGGCCTTGGGGTTCGCCTTGTCACTGGCCCACACCTGAATGGTGGACGCGATGGGGCAGGCGTCGGCGGCCCGGGCGGCCACCACGCAGGCCTCCTCGGGCAGGCTCTTCTGCTCCTCGTTGAGCCACTCGACGTAGGCGACGGCGTGCTCGGCGGAGGTGTCGACCTCCACCTTGGCCAGGCGGCCCTTGAACGGGCCGTCGAGCGACTCGCGCACGTTCGCCTCGCACTTGCCCTTGAAGTCGCCGGCGGCGTCGCCCTTCTCCAGGGTCTTCTGCAGCTCTTTGAGCTTGTAGCCCGCGTCCTTGGCGATGGCCGGGAGCCGGGCCTCGGGCTTCATCGCCTGCACGCGCGGATCGTCCATGGCGAGCTTGGTGTGGCGGTACATCTTGTACTCGTCCTCGGTGAGGCCGACTGGCTCGATGGCCAGGGCGGTCGAGGCGGCGAACAGGGCAAGGACGGCGAGCTTGTGCATCAGGCGGAGACCTCCAGCGGGAAGCCGAGTTATACCCGGCCCATGCCCGGGTGTGGGAAGTGCGGCGCGACGCTGGACATGGCCTTCAACACGGTGGGGCGCCGGGACGTGTGTCCGAAGTGCTCCGCCGAGCTGCACGCGTGCATCCATTGCCGGCACTACGACGAGAGCGCGGCGAAAGAATGCAAAGAGCCCTTCGCCGAGGTGCCCGAGGACAAGGAGTCCGCGAACTTCTGCGACCTGTACCAGATCGGCGAGGGCACCGATCGCGGGGGAGCGGGGGCGCGGGAGAAGGCCCTGTCCGCGGCCGAGTCGCTCTTCAAGAAGTGACCCTTCAGAAGCCCGAGAGCTTGCTGATGATCTCCTTCATGATCTCCGAGGTGCCGCCGCCGATGGTGAGCAGGCGCACGTCGCGGAAGGCGCGGGCGATGTTGGTCTCCTCCACGTAGCCCATGCCGCCGTAGAGCTGCTGGCAGTCGTACACGACCTTCTGGATCAGGTCGCCGGCGAAGAGCTTGGCCATGGAGATCTCCTTCACCGGGTTCTCCTTGGCGTCGAAGAGCGAGACCGCGTGGTAGGTGAGGCGCTTGGCGGCCTCGATGGCGGTCAGGTGCTCGACCAGCTTGTGGCGCCACACCTGGAACTTCATCAGCGGCCGCCCGAAGGCGTTGCGCTCGGTGCCGTAGCCGATGGCGTCCTCCACCATTCGCTCCATGCCGGCCACGGCGATGATGGCGGCGGTGAGGCGCTCGCCCTGGAAGTTCGTCATCACGTGGTAGAAGCCCTCGTTCTCCTGGCCGAGCAGGTAGCGCGCGGGGATCTTGCAGTCCTCGAAGAAGAGGATCGCCGTGTCCGACGAGAGGTTGCCGATCTTGTCGAGCTTCTTGGAGACGGAGAAGCCCTTCACGTCGGTGGGGAAGGTGAAGAGCGAGACGCCCCCGTAGCCCTCGCCGCCGGTGCGCGCCGCCAGGGTGATGAAGTCGCAGCGGGTGCCGTTGGTGATCCACATCTTCGAGCCGTTGATGACGAAGTCGTCCCCCACCCGCTTGGCGGTGGTCTTGAGGGACGCCACGTCGCTGCCCACCGACGGCTCGGAGACGCCCAGCGCGGCGATTCTCTCGCCCTTGAGCGCCGGCTCGAGGAAGGTGCGCTTCTGCTCGTCGGTGCCGATCTCGTTGATGATCGGCGTCGCCATCTGGCTCTGCACGAGCAGCGCCATGTTGACGCCGGCGTTGGTGCTGCGCGCGAGCTCTTCGGTGAAGGCCGTCACGTACCAGTAGTCGAGACCGCTGCCGCCGTACTTGGGATCGTGGCTGATGCCCAAGAAGCCCAGCTCGCCCGCCTGCTTGAAGACCTCCTTGGGGAAGATGCCGGCGTGGTCCCATTCCAGCGCGTGGGGCGCGAGCTCCTTCTCCACCCACTTGCGGACGGAGGCGCGGAAGGCCTGGTGCTCAGGAGTGAACGGGTCGTGCATGGCGGCTCCTCGAGGCGTGGGGAAATTGATTCCAGAATCAACACCACGCCGAGCCGATGCGCAAGCGCGCGCGGGCGCGCCGGACGGTCAGCCTCTCTTGGCCGATCACTGCGCCTGGCAGTACCCGTAGCCCGTGGGCGCGCCGACGATCTGCACGCACTGCTGGGGCCTCGGAACCTGGATGCAGCCCGAGGCACCCGCGGCGACGTCGCAGTAGGGCCGGCAGATGCCCGTCTGACCGAGCGCCAGCCCATTGCAGTGCAGCCCGTGCGGAGACGGGTTGGTGCTGAAGCACGCGGTGGGCGAGGTGCAGCCCTGGTCCTCCCCCTTGGTGTCGGTGTTGGGGGCGCAGAAGGCCACCGGCGTGCTCGCCGAGCTGTCGAAGTAGCAGAAGGTGCCGGTGGGGCAGCTGGTCGGGTCGCGCACGTCGCAGGGCCGGCGGCAGGCCTGGAGGGTCGGGTTCTGCACGCACACCTCCGCGGGCACGGCTTCACCGGCGTCGGTGGTGAAGGCGGCGCCGCACTTCACGCCCCCGCGGCCGCCGCACTTGCAGACCCCGTCCTCCGGGTCGCAGCTGGTCCCGGCGGGGCAGACCTTGGCGCCGCCGTCCGGGAAGACGCACTGCTGGCCGCCCTGGCACTGGGCCGGAGGCCCGAGCACGCACAGCTGAGCCGAGGAGCACGCCTGGCCGCCGGGGCCGCCGCACTTGCACTGGCCATCGATGGGATCGCAGGTGGTGTTGTTGCCGCCGCAGGAGACGCCGGTGCAGGCCGTGCCGGGCTTGCAGGAGCGCGCGGTCTGAGCGCACTCGCCGCCGTCGGACCCGGACGGGCAGGCGCAGGTCTCGCCGCTCTGGCAGAGCACGCCGTTGCACTTGCAGTAGCCGTCGGAGGGATCGCAAGTGGTGTTGCCCGCGCAGGTGACGCCGGTGCAGATGTTCGCCACGCAGGCCTTGGTGCCGCCGTCGCCGGCCACCGAGCACACCTGGCTCGCGCTGCACGTCACCAGGCCGCACAGGCACTTGCCGGTGGTCACGTCGCAGGTCTGGTTCCTCGAGCAGGCGACGTCGCTGCAGTTGGTCTGCAAGACGCACTGCCGACCGTTGGGATCGCAGGCCTCGCGCGCGCCGCACTCCACGCCGCCGGTGCCGCCGCACTTGCAGACGCCGTCGGTGACGTCGCAGCTCGTGCCAGGGCGGTCGCTGCAGTCGACCTTCACGCACCGGGTGGACAGGCACGTCGAGGAGGCCGGGTCGCACTGCTCGCCGTCCTTGCAGATCACCCCGCCTCGCCCGCCGCACTTGCAGACCGCGTCGGTGGGGTCGCACTGCAGGGGGTCCTGGCAGGTGACGTTCCGATCCGTGCAGAGGTTCTTCGCCCCGCCGCAGGCGACGGTGAGCGTCGCCGAGAGGATCGCCGCCACGGCGCCCGCCACGAGGTTGTTGGTCATCGATGCCTTCACCATGGTGCCCCTCTCCCAGAACCTCTCAGCGGCGGCGGCGCAGCCCGAGCAGCGCCACCGCGACGATCAGCGCGCTCCACGACGGCGCGGAAGCCGCGCCCGCGCACCCCGACGACGCGGCAATGTTCGGTCGCACGCGAATCGACATCGCGCGCAGGTCGGTGCGGCCGTTGGCGTCGTTGAGCTGCACGAGGAAGCTGTACACGCCCTCCGGCCCGTTGGCTCCACCGCCGAACACGCCGTCCGGCGAGAGCGTGATGCCGTTGGGAATCTGGCGGAGCGCGTCGACGTCGGCGCAGGCGAACTTGCCCACGTCGACCACCGACTGCACGCACGGCAGCGAGTAGGTCGCGCCCTCCACCTCGTGCCCGTTGTTGCTGAGCCCCGCCTGGTAGTTGTTGCCGATGAAGGCGTCGGGCAGCTGCAGCGTCGTGATCGCCAGCCCCTCGGTGTAGGTGACGAAGAGCTGCACCCAGGTGCTGTCCTTGGTGCCGTTCGCGTCGACCACGCTGAGCATGAGCTGGTAGAGGCCTGCCTTCTTCGGCACGCCGCGCAGGAAGTTGCCCGCGCCGCCGTTCTCGACGGAGAGCCCGAGCGAGTCGGGCAAGGCGGTGGTCGTGTTGCCGTCGATGGTGACGACGGGCCCCGGCACCTGGGTGGGCAGCTCGGCGAGCTGCTGGAAGCTCGTCACGGAGAAGGTGTAGGGCGCCTTCCCGCCGACGGCGATCAGCGGCTGCAGGTAGTCGTGCTTGATGAGGCCCGAGGCGAGCGCCCGCGTGCCGATGGTCAGCACCGTGGGGTTCACCACCTTGAGCACCAGCTCCTTGGAGACCTTGGTGCCGGCCGAGTCGGTGACCTCGGCGGTGAAGGTGGAGGAGCCGGGCGACTGCGCCCTCCCCTCCAGGTGCCCATCGGGCGCCAGCGCGATGCCCACCGGCAAGACGGCGTCGGCCGCGAGGCTCCAGGCGTAGGGCGGCTTGCCGCCGATGGCCACCACGTTCGCCTGGTAGGCGCGGCCGAACTCGGCGTTGGGCAGATCCTGATCGACCACCACCAGCGGCAGGTTGCCCGCCGAGACGGTGAGCGAGAGGTCTTGGGTCTTCTCCAGGCCCGCGCTCTTCACCTTCACCGTGAAGGACGAGCTCCCCGCCAGCGCCGGGGCGCCGACGAGGTCTCCGGCGGGCGAGAGCGTGAGGCCCAGAGGCAGCGCGCCCGCCGACAGCTCCCAGGCGTAGGTGCCGTCGCCGCCGCTGGCCGAGAGCCTGAGGCCATAAGGCGAGTACTGGGTGGCCGCGGGCAGCGTGGTGCTCGTCACCGCGAGCGTGCCCACGGAGACGATGATCGGGCTGCGGGTGCCGAGGCAGTCGTTGAGCCAGGTGATCTCGTCGAGCGCGAAGCCGGTGGCGGCCGAGCTGTCGTAGTTGACGCACACGCCGAGCCAGTACGGCCCGGGCACCAGGCCCGCCGGCAGCGTCACCGTATCGGTGGCGGTGTCGGTGACGTGCTGGGCGAGGCCCGTCGACGAGCCGACCGGAGACAGCGCCAGGTCGCCGACGGTGACGGCGGCGTTGTCGGAGATGAAGTAGGAGTACTTGAAGGCCCCGACGGGCGCGTTGCCCACGTTGGCGAGCACGCGGGAGACCTGGATCGTGGCCCCCGGCGCGGCGGTGCCCGGCACGGTGATGGTGTTGACGGTGAGATCGGGCTTGGGCGTCGCCACCGTGAGCGACACCGCGGGTGCCTGGTTGTTGGTCTCGTTCTGCTCCAGCACCTGGTTGTCGGGGTCGACGACGCTGATGACGAAGTAGTTGCCGGCGGTGACCGAGGACGGCACCAGCAGGGTTCCCTGCGCGGTCACGTCCTCGCCGGGCCCGACCTGCGCGGCGATGGCGTCGCCGAGGGAGACGTCGGAGGCGTCGAGCGCCACGTCCGTGGACAGGTAGAAGCGCACCGTCGCGCCGGTGGAGCGGCCGCCGCCGTTGTGCACCACCGCGGAGCCGCGCATGGAGACGCCGGCGTAGGCGGTGGGATCGACGGAGATCGAGCCGAGCGAGAGATCGGGCGGGAGCAGGAAGTCGAAGGCCTGATTCGACGGGAAGTCCGCCGCGGTGCAGGTGCCCGAGCCGCCGCAGCCCGGAGCGGCGACGCCGTTGCCGGCCGCGCGCATCACGCCGATGGAGGCGCTCCCCGCCCCCGGCGCCGTCGGCCCGTAGGCGAAGCGGATCGCGTTGGTGCCCTCCTTGAGGATCGCCTGGAAGCTGAACCGCGCGGTGGTGGCCGCCGTCGAGGCCACGTTCGTCCACTCGAAGACCACGATGCGGTTGGGCGCGGTGCCCAGGGTGGCCCACTTGAAGGTGCCGGCGCTGGTGGAGTCCCACCAGGGCGCGATGATCGACGCCGGGTAGAAGGTGCTCGAGTGGGGGATGCTCTGGTTCGTCGAGCTCGCGTCGTCCTCGCCGAAGAGCGCCAGGTAGCCGTAGCGCGACATCGACACGCTCACCACCGGCGTGCCGAAGAAGGTGAAGGTGAACGGCAAGGGCACCGACACCCCGCTCCACGTGCTCGGGCTCACCGAGGTGCCCACGCCGGCCGGCAGGGGCTGGAAGGCGGCAGGGACAGGCCCGTCGGCGGTGTACTGCGCCCGCGCGGCCGTGGGCACGAGCGCCAGCGCCGCGACGAGGCCCAACCCCTTGGCCCGCCGCGGCGCGAGCCGCCGGCCTTGGGCGAGCAACAGCCCCGCGATGGCGAACAGCCACCACGACGGCCCGCCGGCGGTGGCCGAGCAGCCGACCTTGGCCACCCGGTGATCGACGACCAGGCCGAAGGGCGAAAGGCCGGAGTTGCCGATCGAGTCGTGCGCCTCGACCACGAAGGGCCAGGTGCCGTCGGCGCCGTCGGCCGCCACCGTGCCCGAGAGCGTGCCGTCGAGGCCGAGCGAGAGGCCGGGCGGGAGCACGCCGGAGGCGACCCGGTACTCCGACTGCGAGGTGGGGAAGGTGCTGAAGGTGACCGTGACTTGCTGTCCCGGAGTGAGCCCCGCGGGCAGCTCGGCGACGATCTTGAGCGCCGGCGCCAGCACCACGATGGTGTACTCCATGGTGTCGGTTCGGCCCTTGGCGTCCTCCACGATCATCGTGAAGGCGAAGCGCCCGGCCTGCGTGGGCCGGCCGGAGAGGAAGGCCACCTCGCTCTGCTGCACCATCTCGATGCCCGGCGGCAGCGCGCCGAGGATGGTGAAGGTGAGCGGCTTGGCGAGCGACGAGCCGTCGAGGTTCTGCACGGCGACGTCCTCGGCGTAGTCCTGGCCCAGGATGGCGTCGGAGAGCGCCGCGGTGCGGAAGACGATCGAGCCCGCGCCGACCAGGCGCACCAAGAGCTCGCGCCGCGCCGTGCTGCCGGTGGCGTCGCGCACCTCGAAGGTCACCCGGGTGCTTCCCTCGGCCTGCCCCGCGCGCGGCGTGCCGGCGAGGTTGCCGTCGGTGGAGAGCGCGAGGCCGCCGGGCAGGCTGCCCGCCGCCACGCGCCAGGTGTAGGGCCTGACGCCGCCCACCGCCGCCAGCGCCGTGGCATAGGGCTGGGCGTTGGAGTTGATCACCGGAGGCAGCGACGCCGTCGAGACGTCGAGGAGCGCCGTCTGCGGCAAGACGCGCATCGCCAGCCGCGTCGCCGCGGTGCGCCCGGAGTTCGTCACCACCGCGGTGAAGCCCGTCACCACCGCGCCGCCGGCGCCGGTGGGGGTGCCCGACAGTAGGCCGTCGGCGGCGAGGGTGAGGCCCACCGGCAAGAGGCCTTGAGTCTCGTCGACGCTCCAGGTCGAGGCGCCGTTCTCGCCCGCCGCCGAGAGGCGGAACAGGTACGTTCGGCCCACCACCGCGTCGGGCACCTGGGTGGTCGTCACGTGCAGGCTCGAGCCCGCCACCGCCACCGAGGCCGAGGCGGTCGCGTTGTTGGACTCCGACAGCTCGACCACCGCGCCCTCGGGGTCGACGATGCAGCCGATGAAGTAGGTGCCCGGCGTCATCTGGAGCGGCAGGCGCACCATCTCCGAGGCCGAGTCGGCGGCGCCCTTGGCGAGCGTCACGGTGCCGAAGGCCGCGGTGGTGCCGCCGGCGCCGATGATCGACAGCGGCAGGTCTTCGGTGGTGATGATGTTGTTGGGCGAGATGTAGTAGCGGTAGTTCGCCTGAGGCGCGTCGACGTTGCCGACGTTGCGAATGGAGCGCGACACCGGCACCGTCTCCCCCACCCCGGCGCTGGCCGGCGCCTGAATGGTGCTGACGATGAGATCGGGCCCCGGCGCGTAGGCCTTCACCGGCCCCACGGAGAGGTTGTTGTTGGTCTCGTTCGACTCGCCCACGCTCCCGCGCGCGTCGGCGGCGGCGAAGAAGAAGTAGTTGCCGGTGGCGAAGTCCCGGTTGAACTTGTCCTTCATCGGCAGCGTGAAGTTGAAGGGAATGGTCGCCGGCGCGCCGGGCGCGAGCTCGGCCACCGGCACTTCCACGGCGAGGGTGTCCGACAACAGCGACAGCGCGTTGTCGCTGGAGATGATGATCGCCACGTAGAAGTTCCGCGCGGTGGCGCCGCCCTGGTTCGATAGGTGCACCGACAGCTGCACCGGGTCGCCGAAGCGCGCGGTGCGGATCGGCGTGCCGGTCACGGGGTCGAGGAAGTCCACCGACTCGGTGACGATGTCGGCGCGCTTGAAGCTGACCTTGGCGCTCGAAGCGATGATGTTGTTGGCGCGGGTGCTCTCGGTGAGCACGTGGGCCGGGTCGATGTTGAGGACGTAGTACCAGTCGCCGTTCGGCACCGTGTCGGGCATGGTCACCGAGACGAGCTGGTCGAAGGTCTGGCCGCCGGTGAGGCCCGCGTCGCCGCTGAAGGCCTCGTAGGTCACGCCGCCGTCCATGCTCGGCGTGGAGCCCAGGTAGATCTTGAAGGGCACGCCGCCCGCGGTCTGGGTGCCGGCGTTGGTGAACTTCACCCGCACCGACTCCACGCTCCCCGCCCCGGTGACGGCCGGGCCGGAGATGGACTGGGCCACCACGTCGAGGCCGCGCACGAACGAGGTCGCGCTGGAGGTGACGTTGTTGGCGTAGGTCTCCTCGTCGACGTAGGCCCAGCGACCGGCGTCGAGCGCCACGCCGCCGTCGGCGATCGGCCCGGCGGGGAAGACGGGGTTCACCTGGAGGAGCACGAAGTAGGCGCCGGCATCGGGCGCGCTCAGCGTGGCCGCGGGACCGGAGATGGGCGAGCTGCTCTTGGCCGGCACCGTGGACGGGCCTCCAGTGGCCACCAGCAGGTCGTCGGTCGACAGCAAGCGGTCGCGCGAGAGGTACACGTTCCAGGGGAAGTTGCGGGCGTCGCTGAGGCCCAGGTTCGAGACCTGCGAGGCCACGTTGAAGCTCAGGTTGCCGGAGACGTCCTCGGCGAGGTTCGACACCGTCACCGCGCCCGGCACCAGATCGGCGCGCTGCGGCTCGTAGGTCTTGAAGGTGTAGAGCGTGTCGGGGACGAAGTCACCCCAGGTGCAGCTGGAGCTGGTGTACGAGCAGCAGCCCGAGGGGTTCGCGGGCGAGCAGGTGTTGAGGCTGGTGGCGAGGAGCGACTGGCCGAGGAGGCCGGTCTCGTCCTCGTAGCCGACGGCGCCCGAGCCGGTGGTGCTCGAGCCGCTCTTGGCGCCGTGGTGAATGGCGATGCTGCCGTCGGAGCTGATGGTCACCTTGAAGGTCAGCGTGCTCGACGACGACGAGAAGCTCTGGACGTTGCTCCACTCGACGGTGAAGTCGGTGGGCGTCGACAGGTAGCTGACGGTGGTGCCCGAGCCGATGAGCATGTCGTCCCAGAACGGCGCGATCATGCCGTTGGGCGACGTGGACGAGGGGATCTTGGAGCCTGAGTAGGTCGCGCAGTAGCCGCTGGTGCCGGTGCACCCGCTGGGGAGCTGTACCGCCACGAACCCGTTCACGTGCACGAAGAGCGTGCCGTACGACTTGCCGAAGTACGGAAACTGGAACTGCAGGGGCAGCACGACGAAGCCTTCGTCGGTGCTCGAGAAGGTGATCGCGGTGCCGCCCGCCAGCCCCTGGTAGGGCACGCTGGTCACCGAGACCGGAGGGAGCTGCGCCAAGGCCGCGGTGGCCAGGAGCGCCGAGCTCAGAAGAACGCCTCGAGTGAAAGAACGCACGTCGATGTCTCCCGCGGTCGGGCCTCGTCGAGTCGCAATGACCCCCTCCGAGGCTCGTCCGTCGTGTCAGGGAATGCAGGCCACCTGGTAGGTGACGGTGAGCGTGTCGCCCGGCTGCGGCACGTAGAGCGGCTGGAAGTTGATGGAATTCGAGGTCGAGTCGTACTCCCACACCTTCGCGTTGCGCGTGGGCTCGACCGCCGGCAGCGAGACGCCGTCGATCTGCACGTCGATGATGTTGCCGTTGGACAGGTCGGGGTGGGCGGTCAGGTAGAAGTTGGTGCGGTAGCCGAACGCGCTCTTGCCGATGTTCTCGAGCGCCTTGGCCCAGTCGGGCGTGCAGATCTCCTCCTTCACGCCGTTGGTCTGCGCCACCATGAACGCGTGCTTCCCGTCGTCCACCGTCGAGTCGTAGTCACAGGTCGCGGTGGGCTGGCTGAAGGGGCCGACCACGTTGTAGGTGAACGCGCCCGGGCGCTGCGCGCCTTTGATGTTCATCATCTGGTTCAAGTAGAAGCTCGGCGGCTGCGGGGCCTGGTCGACCGCGTCGGTGACGCACACCACCGCCAGCACCGCGTCGGGCCGCAAGAGCCCCAGGTTCGCGTTGGGGTCGGTGATGAGCGGCGCGCTCAGCGCCACGAGCGCCGGCTCCATGCAGGTCTCCGTCCCCGAGCCGTTGGTGCCCAGGTTGATGGTCTGGGCGAACTGCTGCTCGAGGTTCGCGGTGGTGGGCCGGAAGATCTTGATGGCCGACGACGAGGCCACGATGCGGCCGTTCTCGCCGCCCGGATCCATATCGGTGGTGGTGATGCCGATCTGGAAGTCGACCTGGCTCGCCACCGCGTACTTGATGAAGGAGCCGAAGTTCTGCGCCAGCGCCTGCTGCTTGTCGTACATGGAGCAGGAGTTGTCGACCACCAGCAGGATGTCGGCCTTGGGCTTCGAGTCCTGGCGGAAGGTGTCGGTGTTGAGGCCCATGGTGTCGCCCTTGCCCTTGAGGGTGACGACGTAGTCGACGGTCTGGCCGTTCTGCAGCGCCTTGATGAGGAAGGCGCCCTGGTCGGGGCCGTAGTTGATGGGCCGGTACTTGAGCGAGAAGGTAGCCGGGGTGGTCGAGCCCGAGGCGATCACCGTGTTGGGCGCGATGCCGCCGGTGCTCACGGTGAGGAACTCGGGGCACGGCGCGGTGCCGGGGCAGTTCGGGCCGCCCGCGGGCTCACCGGCCGCCGCGACCATGCTGAAGCTCTGGATGGTCACGCTGCCCGAGCAGGTGTTGTAGATCTGGAAGGCCTTGTCGGGAGAGTTGCAGTTCTTCTGCACCGTGCCGAAGTCGAGGTCGCTCGGGCTGATGGTGAGGCAGCTCACCGCGAGGGTGGCCGACAGGTTCACCGTCGCCTGCGGGGCGCTGGGGTTCGAGACGTTGAACAGCACCGCGCCCGTCACCTGCTGCGGCGCCGAGGGCAGCTGACCCTGCGGCCACGCGCGCACGGGGACGATCCACTCCTCCTGCGGCTGCAGCTCCTTCTCCGCCACCGCGCCGCTGGGCAGCACGAAGGTGGGGTCTGAGCCCGCGCGCATGTCAAGGTTCGACAGCAGGCAGAGGTCGCCGGTGTTGCTCGAGTTGTTCTTCACCTTGAAGGTGAGGTCCTTCACCGAGGGCGGGGTCACCACGCCGTAGTTCAGGTTGAGCGGCGTCACCGAGTAGTTGCAGGGCGGCAAGGTCACCGCGTTCGCCTGCACCGTGATCGTCACCGTCGGCTTGGTGGGATCGTTGGAGAAGATCTTCACCGTCCACTCCTTCTGGCCGATGGACTGCGGCGTCACGCGCACCGGGATGTCGAGGAGCGCGCGGGTGCCAGCAGCCTCCAGACCGACGGCCGGGTCGTAGGCGCCGGGGCCGTTGGCGGGCAGCGAGTTCGCGCAGGTCTGGGTGGCGGTGTCGAAGATGCCGAGGCACAGCTCGTCGGCGGTGGTGTTGGTGTTGTTCGCCGTCACCGACCAGTACGGCGCGCCGGCGCCCTGGGCGCCGAGGTGCAGGTTGGCGCGCGGATCCGGCGGGCTGGGCCGGGTGCCGACGTTCTGCACCGTGAGCCGCTTGGAGGCGAAGGACGCCGGCGAGGCGCTGGGGAAGTAGGCGATGCGGCCGAAGTTCATGATCGGCGAGCCCCTCACGTCGATGGCCGGGCCGCCGCCGACGCCGCGCAGCGACACCGCGATGGAGGCCTGGCTGTGGAGGTCGGTGTTGGCCTTGAGCACGTGCAGCTTGAGGCCCAGCGCCACCGGCTTGAAGGACATGTTGAGCTTGGCGGTGCCGGGGACGATGACGTTGTTGGCGTCGCGGGTCGCGGCCGGCACGGTGAGCTTGGTGAGATCGCTCGGCGAGGCGGCGGTGACCTTGTAGACGGTCGAGGGGGTGTTGGTGGTGTCGAAGGCCCCGAGCTGCGTCAGCTCCACCGGGCGCATGGCCTGGTTGGAGAAGGTGATCTCACCAGCGGCGGTCATCATCGGCGCGACGTAGCCGAAGTCCAGCGGGCTGGGCGCCCAGGTGAGGACCTGGTCGACGCCGGTGCCGATGAGGCGCACGGGCACCTCCGGGCAGCCGTCGGCGGCGCGCATGCGGGCGGTGGCGAAGTAGTCGCGGGCCTCGGTGGGCGAGAAGACGATGGTGATGGTGCGGGTCTTGCCGGCGCTCAGGGTGAACTCGCCCTGCGGGCTGTCGGGCGTGTAGGTGAAGACCGTCTCGCCCTGCGCGGACTCGATCGGGCGGACCGAGGCCAGCGTGTCGATCTCGCGCTGGTTGGAGAGCGTGACCGTCTGGTTGAAGCTATCGCCCTTGGCCACGGCGCCGAAGTCCAGGGTGCGCGGCAGATCGCACTCACCGGAGATCGCGCGGCCCTTGATCGCGATGGCCGCGGTGTCGAAGCCGTTGGGATCGGTGTTGGCCGCCTTGAGGGTGATGTTGGTGAGGTAGTCGACCTGCTTCTGGGTCGCGTCGAGCGGCGGGTTGAACGAGAGGTCGAAGTCCTGCGACTCGCCGGAAGGGATGTCGACGGTGCCGTACGCCAGCTTGAAGACCGGGTTCATGTCCGAGTACGAGTCGCCGAGCTGAATCGCCGCGCCGTCGTTCTTCTCGAAGCGCTCGATGGAGAGCGTTCCGGCGCCGACGTTCTGCACGGTGAGCTTCATCGTCACCGTCTTGCCCATCGCCACCGGGCCGAAGTCGTAGCTGCCGGTCTCCAGCGACTGCGTCACGCCGTCGATGGTGGAGACGATGCGAATCTCACCGTAGGAGTGCTGCTGGATGGTGTCGCACCCGCGGCAGCTGGACACCGCCATGGCGAGCGCAACGACGCCCGACAGAAACACCTTCGACGACTTCGTCATGGGAGCTCCTCGATACGGATGACGGCGGGGCGAGATCCGGCGCGAGCTCGCCTTCTTTTCACGAACGAATGCGGGCTCTTGGCACAGAGAAGAGAGCACGGTCAACCCTTTGGGCACGAGAGGTCGCCGGAGTGTGACACGGCTGTCGCGGTTTTGGGGTTCGTCCTTTTTCCGTGCCGCCAGATCCGCGGAATGAGACAACCGACGCGCATGGACTCCGGGGCGGTGCAGGACAGTCGCCGGGCGTACACGACGCGGCTCTCCCAGGCGAAGGAGGCCATGGCGCGCCTCGATCGGCAGAGCGCGTGGCTGGCGAACCTTCGGGTGGTGGCGTTCCTCGTGCTGGCGGCGCCCTTGGTGCGGCAGGCGTTCGCGCCGGTGGCGCCGTGGATGTGGGCTTTGGGCGCGGTGGGCCTTGTGGCCTTCGTGGCGCTGGCGTGGAAGCACAGCCGGGTCATCGAGGGCGAGGCGCGG